>JADFXO010000110.1 GCA_015233485.1 Nitrospirota bacterium | reverse complement strand
ATATATCGAGCAATCTTACCATCTAAATCTCCGATAAAGTTATTCTGTTCTTCCGCATCCATGTGAATCCTCCTGCTGACATCTTTTGGACACCGAATCTCTTGGGACTACACCAATTGAATCCGATAGTGCCCGAATCCGAATAACTGCCGATATCGGTATGTGGAGTTTTTTCGCTTCCTCCCTGAGAGTCGCAACGTCGGCATTTTTTAATCTTACCGATACTAAATATGAATTCATTTGTTTACCTCCGAATACAAAGTTATAATTAGGTACACATTACCTGTAATAAATACTCCTCAGCACTCAGATTTTTTTAGGGAATTGAAAATATTTAATAATTTATTTTGTCAGCCATAAGTTTATCCGATTAATGAATGAAATCGAGGTGTTATAATTCTTAGGTTTACAGGGCGCCATCGGGAAGGACGGTGCAGGAGTGGTTCGAGTGTCCGGATTGCCATATATAGTTGTGTGCCTCTGAGGATGAATAGGAGAAGTTTGGACTGTTTTTAAAAAATTGTTTAAAAATGTATTACAAAAGATAACGGCTGAGGTACATTATTATTCGGATTTATTACCTTTCCCTAGTGTCGGTTTGCTATACCGGCTTTTATTGGGAGATTTTAAAGACGGCCGCTTATATCTGCCGGTTATGCAAATTCCGCCGCCATGTATTCCTCAACCTCGCGTTCTTCATATTCAAAGAAAGAAAGCTCAGTAACGTGATAAGCAATAAGACAATCCGTATAACCGCCCAACTTTCTGAAGAGTTCCAAAGTCCCTTCCACGTCTATGTTTTCGAGGGTTTCCAGGATTCTGCGCGCTATGGCCGTACCGGCTATATTGCCGACACATTTGCAGCAGTAAAGCAATTTTCTTAATTCCCAGATAAATGTCGGCCAGTTCGGATGTTGAGGTGTTAGGGTGTACTTCTTCATTGTTAGGCCTCCTTATCCTTCTCAGAGATTTTGCTATCGTTGTCCTTTACGACAAAGTCCGACAGCGCCCGCATTCTCAACAGCGAAGACATGGTTAGTCTTAGTTTAGCCGCTTCTGACCGTAGCAGTTCGATGTCTTTATGGTTCAGTCTGATGGTTATCACCTGCGAGTTCATTTGCAATACCTCCTAACGATTTAATTTGTGAACGTAGTGCTCCTCTTATAAATACTATTCAGCGCTGTTTTTTTTGGTGTGGTCTGCTTTGCTTCGGTATCAGTGGCCGAAATGAAATTGACGGCCAGCATCCACAGGAGGTATAATGATACTACAAGGTGAAATGGAGAAGGGTTATGTTGGAATACATCCTATCAATGGATACAAGGCTGGTAGTTATCGGGCTGTGAATTGAACATCAACAGCATCAATCCAGAAAATCAACTTCACGCTAAGCCCTGACATGCGCTGCTTATGAAGGGATAAATTATGGTCAATATTGACGACATAAATAAATCCGAATGGGAAAATCCAGAAAACTGGACATCCCCAGGATTTTACTTTTCCAAGAAAGACACGAGATGGGTGGTACCGAAAAGAAACCAAGCTCTGGGTTGGACTTTCAACTTAGGCCATATGAAAGGGGCTTGGGCGATGCTTCTTTCTTTTCTAATACCGACAATCATCTTACTTGGCATAGTCGTGTTCATAGTTACAAAGGTTGGACATTAGCTGTACTGAACTAAAAGCGCCTTTTTCAGTACTGTTACCTTCATTCTCCCTTCTCCGGTATCACCAATATGCCATCAAACACGCCGCCAAACAACTAAATCTCGGTGCAATCCCAAATCAACCTTTCTTTCTTTAGCCTTTATTACCATTTGGGCATTATACTGCTGGGTAGAATAGGGGAGAATCCGGCGCATTTCTATGGTATATTTACCGTCAAGTACTTTGGCGAAGTGAAAAATATGATCCTCGTAAACTAAACCGTTTTTATATTGTGTCGGCTGTATGACTACGACTATTCGATTAACCTTCCGCAGAATGAGATCCTTCAGAAAAGTCTCAAAGGTTGAATAAAAATCATCCAAGTTCATGTTTCCCAGGCATTCATTATCTTTGGAGTATTTGTTTTCCGCTTGTTTCCAGTACGGGGGATCGAGAAACACAAGGTCGGGTAACTCTAAATCCTCAGGTAAGCCATTAGCAATTTCCCATTGCCGAATGTCCTCCTCTCTCCCATTCATAACTATTCTATCTGAGCAATAATATCTTCGATGCCAGGCTTTGCAAACATCAACGGTTGTGCCGCTTCCAGCAAATGGGTCATATACAATTTCTAACGGTTCTGTATGGTAGTACAGAATATTTTCCATATATTCTCTTGGGAAAGCTCCAAAATATGTCTTCTTATCACCCTTGTGTAAAGACCAAATTGAATACAGGTATGGTGAGAACTGCTTAGTAATTTCGGCAAGAGTGCCATTATTTCTAAAATTTTCTATTATATTCGATACACTATTTGGGGACATACCAAACTTTTTCCCGATGGTCTGATGATTATTCCATGCCCTGAGGTATTCGGCTAGGATTTGATCGTTCCTATTTTTCTCTAACTCTTTTCTTTTTGACCAAGTCCAATCACGAACAGTACGCACCGGCACTGCGAGTATACCTGCGATTTCGTCGTTTGAGATTTTATCACACATTTCAATGGCAAACGTTTTCTTCTCATCATTAGTTGATTGCTTAAAGTGGTTTTCTTCAATTAAGTCGTCGTCCAATTCCTGCCATTGACAAAACTCCTCTCCAAAAACAATGTCCTCGATTGCAAGTTCTTGTACATCCATATATTACGTACTCCTTTTTTTTCCTACCTTGACAATATGTCGGTCAATGACCAACGCTGTTTTTTGAAACTTTTAGAGCTGCTGACATTTCAAATCACCTCTATACCATAACTATGTTCCACCTCCCGGCACCATCTACTATGTTAGTAAAGTAAAGCATTTGGCTAAGGACGAATAATCCGTTGGCCCGATACTCACCTATCGAAGCACCTTTACTTTCAAAGAGCTTGAAGACTGCGACAATTCTTCATCTTCCGGCAATGTTTTCATTGGCGGCGGTAATATGATAGGCTCTGCGGGATATAACTTCTGAGAAGGGAATACTCCTCTCTCAACATCATTCAAGGAAGTCATTATCCTCTTTATTGCTTTCCGTGCATAATCATACGCCTTCTGGCGCGATGTTTGATCCTTATCGTACTGAGCGTTATATATTTCGCTATTTTTATCTAAAAGAGCTCTAACAAGGCGTGCATTCCCCGACAGCTTATTTTTTTTCATGTACCGGTATAATTCTAAATCGGTTTCCAAAGTTTCTATATGTAAACTTTGCGGTACCATCTGTCTAAGATATTTGGACCTCTCACCAACTATCATACTTTTCTTTTCTCTTTTCAGAAGTTTAGCAAATTGCTCTGTCAAATATTCAATACTAAACGATACACTCACTGTCAAAAGGATTAAAGAAGAATCTAAATATGCATCATTATCAAAAGGCTGTCCATAAGCTAATGGTTCATGCATATTGTAAAAGAGGTGTTTAAATCTATTGCTGTTGGGGAGTTTCATAAGTCTAACAATATCATCAGCTGAAAGCTCTGAAGCGCAAAGCGAATTTATCCCTTCGATTACCTTGACAAACTTATCAGTCGATAACATTGGTGAATCACTACTACGGAGCGAACGGGCAATTTCATCAACAGAGGACCTGCGTATTTCGCTATTCTTAGCTGTCTTTATAAATTTAATTATATCGCCGTCGGATATTTTATCTTGTACAAGTCTTTTTATCAGACGATTTATCAAATCCATTTGGGCATTTGATATCTCTATATAATGAATACTACTATTATTGTTGACTGATACTAGTTTATTATGATTTTCTATCATTTTTTTATATGATGTATTACTAACCGAAATACTTTCTCCATCCTCATCAACGTCCGCTCTTTCAACTATATCGTCAAGGAATTTACATGTTTTCAATTTATGGATAATTCTGTCAAGCATTTCTATGTGGGGAAATGATATCTTTTTGTCTATCAATTCCCACTTGGTAATATCCTTAGTGAATTTTTATTTAATCTTACTTTCATCAATAGTAGTTTCAGTCATTGCCAACTCCTTTTTAAAATTATCAATAATCTTTTCAAACTTTCTATATAGCTTATCTTGCTCTGGCTTCAGTTCGCCGGTTATATCAAAACATCTGAGCGACTCGATAAGGGTGAATATTTCGTAAGACAACTTTCGGTCGTCCGATAGGCCGATCTGATATTGTTGGAGTACTAAATGGCGTATAACATCATCATAGGACATGTCAGGACTACAGATTATGCTTAACCCGTACTTACGCCAAATGCATAGGGAAATTATAGAAAGGTCAGAAATTTCTGATTGCTCCCGGTCATGATAAATATTAGCGATATTAGCGTTAATAAAATGTATAGGCATATCTCCACTGGCATCGCTTTGCCCTTTTATGGAACCTTCGTAAGTTTCTTTGAACAAGTTGTAATCACTTCTATATTTATCGCTTTCCATGAGCCACTCCCACCTTAATTTATCAAGCTTTCTGATGTAAGCTAAAAAATCTGTTCTTCTGTTATCCGCGTCTTTTTCATTTTTTCTTTTCATCATTAATATCTCCAAAAACGTCATTAAAATATTTAACAATTGTGCCTCATTCATGAGTGCATTTAAAATCATCAATACATAGTGTCATTTAAAATGTACCATAATATAATAAATAAATCAACCACACAAGCACAATTAGAAATTATTTGTCAATATGGAATGTAATATACATTTATATTTTCCTCAAAGAATATATTCTAAAATTCAGGTACAATCGAATTATAGTTCATTTAAGCACCTTTGGATGCGGGAACTAATTTGAGAATGGTATTCAAATTAAACACAAGGAGAATTAAAACTAATGAAGAAAGCAGTACCAGTCAACACTAACATTATAGGTGATAGTGCAATCGCGTTAGAAGAAATGGACAGTCGTTCGGTGGAACTAGTGGGCACAACACCGCCATATTTCTTTCTAAGAAATTACGCTGCGGAGTTTATTGAAAACGTGTTTTGCTTTGAAGAAGGAATCGTAGAATCAGAGCAAATATTATTTAAAGGAGATATAGTTTAATGAAAAGAGAACTACCAGTCAATACTATCTATAAATGTGATAGTGCCATCTTTTTACAGAGAATTGTTAGTAGGTCAATTCACCTAATCGTGACATCCCCACCCTATAATGACGCCCGTAGTTATACACATGAGTTTAACGTTACCGTATTTCATCTCGAAAAGATACTTATGGAATCCTGTCGGGTTTTAGTCAATGGTGGTGTGTTCGCTATTGTGGTCGGAGATACCGTGGTTAATAAAAGTGAAACCGGCTTACCAGCACGAATAGTAACTTTCATGTTGGATTATTGTCACATGACTCTGCATGACACTATGATTTTTGAAAAGAATAGCTCTGGACATCGAGAAAGTAATCGTTATCAACAAGTCTTCGAGTTTGTATTAGTTTTTTCAAAGTATGGTGCACCTCGGACATTTACGCCGCTTCGGGATCATCCTATTAAATCTTCAAAACCGTGGGGCACGCGGACGTTCAGGCAATATGATGGTTCCCTGTGTGAAACTGAGAGAAAAACCTATAATAACGACTTCGATGTCAGGAGAAATATTTGGAAGTATTCCGTCGGCGGTAGAGGCGTCGCATCCACATTTAAGCGAGTGTCGGAACATCCAGCGACCTGTCCAGACCGCTTGCCCGAAGACTTGATCCTTACCTGGAGTGAACGCGGAGACATAGTCATGGATCCGTTTTGCGGGTCTGGCACAACTTGCGCAATGGCAAAAAAGCACGGTAGGCTATATTTGGGATGCGATATATCCGAACAATTTTGTGAGTTGTCAAGAGATCGCATTAACAACACTGTAACTTTGGAACCAGAGGATGATAATAATGCTTAGATTTGGCTGTACTTTACGGCTATTTCATGGTAATACAATAAATTCAAAAATTTAAGGAGTAAACATGGCATTACGTCAAGTACCGAAGGAAAGTCAACAAATGACGGAATTCAAAAAGGCAATTACCAGATTCAATCTTGCGTCGGATAACCTAGTCGATAACGCGCAGAATGTTCTCGGCCATAAGCTTTATCCTCTCAAGCGAGAGGAGATCGTCCGAAATCTGATAGGTTTGAATTACAAAATAAGTACCATTATTCGTGAGCTGATGGAAGCGGAAGCTCAGGGGTTGTATTGTCTACTCGATTATGGATACGAGCCACAGATAGCCGTTACCGCCGCCGCAAATACTGACATCCCTGGCGGCAGTATTTCTTATTCTTAGAGCAGGATTAGGTGGCATTTGAAATTATAGGTGCCGGTTATATGTCGCTATAAAGATAATGTCACCTAATAACCCGCTCTTATTAGGAGCGGGTAATAAATAAAAGAAGGAGCAAAAAAAGATGAAGGAAGTTTTGGAAATATCCGAGAAACACGAAGTCAGGCCAACAGAGTTATTGACGGTAGTACGGAAAACTCTTCTTAACGAGAGTGAGGTTGAATATGCTGACTACGCTATAAACCATGTCGAGGGATGTTCTCACGGGTGCAAGTTTCCCTGTTACGCTTTTGTGGGGTCGAAAAAAAATGGCCGGGTAAAGACATATGAAGAGTGGTGTAGACCTAAAATTGTTTCAAATGCGCTGGAACTTCTTGATAGGGAAATACCGAAGAAAAAGAAGAAAATAGATTTTGTCCATCTGTGTTTCATGACGGATCCCTTTATGTATCAACATCCTGAGGTATCCGATTTAACTTTACAAATAATCCAAAAACTCAATGCCAGCGGTATTCGATGCACGACGTTAACAAAGGGAATCATACCGGCGGAACTTGCTGACTTAGACCGATATAGTGATGCGAATGAATATGGAATTACCTTGGTGTCTTTATCAGAGGAGTTCAGGAAGGTATACGAACCGGGTGCTGCGAAATTTGAAGAACGTATAGCGGCTCTTAAGGAACTGCACAGAAATGGGTGTAAAACCTGGGTTAGCGTAGAGCCCTTCCCGACGCCAAATATATTCGACCAGGACTTACTGGAGATATTGGACGCTGTTGGTTTTGTAGATAAAATCGTCTTCGGGCGGTTGAACTATAACACTCTGGCGAGTAAGTTCAAAGGCGTTCGAGAATATTATAACAGCCTTGCTTTGGCCGTTATTAATTTCTGTCAGCAAAATGGTATTGCTTGCCATATCAAAGAAGGAACTCAGACGTAACACGTAACACAGGGAGTCTTCTTATCCACACGAATTAGAAGCACATAGGACGAGCTGGCCGATAAACGTCAGAGCCAGCTCGTCTCTTATTATTGGCAGTATACTGTGTCCACTCAAATTTTGGAATGCTACTTATTTTCAATATAAGCATTTTGTATAATTTGCAGTTTAAATTTGCTTATAGTAATTGTCATCCCACTTGTCCCATCCCTCGCCTGTCCCGATTGAAAACATTGCAAGTTTTTTATGTTTTGGATACCATTTTTCTATCTGTTCTATCACGATTTCAGGTTTCCAGTTATCCATTTCATTTTTAGCTCGTATAACTGACGGTAGCTTGTCTGCGGTCGATGGCGTTTCTATATCACCTTTAGTAGCCACGATAAGTAAGTCATGCTTTTGCCGAAAGTAACTGTCATAATTTGATGAACTATATACCCATACCAAGGAAGTCTTATACTTGAAACCCCATGCGCTTATTACAACAAAGGCATCTCCTAATCTATCTGCCGGGCACCACATAAACAACACACAATTCTTATGTGACGGTATTTTCATATCGCATAGCTTCTTAGCATTATGTAACTCGTTTGCTTTATATTCAAGAATATGACCTTTCCACCTTGGACATACGTAAATAACCTGATACTTTTTATTTATATTGATTGTAATTGACTTTGGCTTAGTCGGTGTTTCATCCTGTTCTTGGTTCTCCTTCCCCTTGAGTACCTCACTAACTTTTTTACCACCGAAAGCCATTGTCATTATTTTCACAATCTTCTCTGGTGCCTGTTTTGAGACTTCAACTATGTCACTCTTAGACGCTGACAAGTTTCCAGAGAGAATTTTCTCTTTAGCTTCTGGTAATACTTCGTAAATACTGTCTACTGCGGAAGCGTATTTAGACGAGTTCTGCACTGTCTTTGTTGATACGTTCCGTTCCTCTGCTATCTTCTCAACTGTACGTATGGGAGCTAATGTAGTATCTTTTGCCACATTAGCTATAGTATGCTGGTTTACACCTGCATGGCCTTTGGGCGCTCCTACGGACTTGACTTCCTGTAAATATTGCTTGCCTATCAAGTATGCCTTTTGCTCGTCCGTAAGATTTCGCCGGGAGAATTGGTTGTCGATCATCCACTTCATAGCCTCATCTCGGTCATTGAAATCCATCTCTGTCGTCTCGTATGGTATATCTAAACTGTTACAGATTTCAAACCGGTTATGACCGTCGATTACTATATCTTGCCATGTAATGATCTTATCTCTGCAACCCTCATTAATAAGGCTCTTTTTAAGCCCTGCATATTCCTCCGCCTGTAAGCGTGAAATAAGGTCCCGAAATTCTGGATCAATTTTTAATTCTCTACTCATGCTATCTATCCTCCTATGAACATTTAAATTCAGTGGTTTACAAGCTTTTGATGCGCCTATGCAGAGGGCTCATCACTTGCCCTTTTACCCCATTTTTACTACTGATTGCGACAAATACTTGGGATGGTATATAACGAAGTGTCTGATGTTTCAGTTACACCCCGCCGCCATGTTGTTAATCGAGCTTCATGGCGGCCCTCTTTTCAATCCATCCAGCTTCTTTTTTTTGTGGAGTGTTATCAATTTACACATCCTTTAATACATCTGGTTTTACAGTTCTATCCATATACACTGGGCCTACAGCAAGACGGCAATTAGCACCGAAATCAAGATAATTGATACATACCGCCAAGCAAAAAGCCATAGTCTCTTTAGAAACATATTGTGAGATAATCATAAGAACAACACTCATCCGAATGTATTACCGAAGAATCCTAAATATGTTTATACTCATTATTATTTTCATAATTAAATAGTATCAGAAAAGTTTCAACATTTCAACGAAATCAGTATTTTTGTATAGTACCGCCGTCAGGTTGTTCATAGTTATGCTGAGGAAGCGGATAAGGTGTCAAATAAATAACGTAAAACTCTAATTTCCTATCACCAAATTTCCGGGGCGTAACCAATGGAACTATCCAACTATTGGCGGACTGAAATTACTTAACCTTGAAAACAACACCGTACCACCAGCTCCAGCACCAGCTATAGCCGAAGCTCCGGGAACTCTGCCTAAATTTTAGGCAATCTGGATAAGTTGCGATAATCAACGACTTTTCATACTATTCAAAGCAGGATAATTGACAATCGATTAACAGCAATGATACTGGGTAAGGATACTGCAATACGTCCTTAAGATAGTCTTCAAGGCATTCTATAACTTTTGATATAACAGATTTAGACTGTGTGGATAACTTCATAAAGAGGAACCTACCATCGCATAGTACAACAATTGAAAAAGCAACCTAATACTGAGACAAAAAAAGGGTTTTACCGGCGTATCTATAGAAAGGGGAGCCAAGGGTGGACGGCCTACCTCTGACCCACTTGGAGGAGAGGCAACCACCCAGAACTACCTCCTCTAACGATTAACCGCGTGCATCGCCGCTCAGGATAACGTGTACCAGAGGCAAATCCTATAGGTACGGCTTTATCAATACGTAGAAGATCGTCCTTGCTCAAATCAATCTCAAGAGCTCGCAAATTCTCTTCAAGCCGTTCCCTGCGTTTCGTCCCCGGAATCGGTATGATATCTTCTCCTTGCACCAAGAGCCATGCCAGAGATAGTTGGGCCGGTGTGCAACCTTTCTCTCTTGCAATCTCCTGGACTTTTTCAACCAGCTGAATATTATGCTCAAAGTTACTGCCTTGGAATCTCGGCATGTGTCGGCGATAATCATCCGCTGCAACATCGTCGGGCTTCTGAAAGTTTCCCGTTAAGAAGCCACGGCCAAGTGGAGCATAAGCAACAAGTGATACTCCGAGTTCCCGGCAAGTCGGCAAAACATCAGTTTCCACATCACGAGTCCAGAGGCTGTATTCAGTTTGTAGCATCGCAATTGAGTGTACACTGGCAGCACGGCGAAGCGTTGCCGACGAAGCTTCAGAAAGCCCGATATAACGAACCTTGCCTTCTTTCACAAGTTCACCAAGTATTCCTATCGTATCCTCAATCGGCACGTTCGGGTCAATGCGTGAAGGATAGTACAGATCAATGTAGTCAACTCTCAAACGCTGAAGGCTATAAGATAAGAAGTTTCTAATGGCAACAGGACGGCTGTCAAACCCTACAAAATTACCATCATGATTGCGTAGGGCCCCAAACTTGACTGAGATAA
>JADFXO010000010.1 GCA_015233485.1 Nitrospirota bacterium | reverse complement strand
TACCCACTCTTCACGCCATAGCACTACATACCACAACGTTTCTCCTATCTTGGGAAGAAAGCCAAGATAATGATGTTCTTCCATCAATCTTTTATATTGCGCCTCTTCTGCTTTACGAACCGGACGTACAACGATCTCTTCTAATTTCATTTCTACTTCTTCAACATAACTCCTGTCCATACCACTGATGATACTACTGTCGATTCATAATTGTCCAGAATTATTTGATTTGCCCTGTCCCTCCTTGGTTTTAAGGCCAGAATAAATCCACCGTGGAGGCATTGTTTGCCAAGCTGTAAACACTGACATGCAGCACCGTTACACACACCGCTGTTTTAATTCTTTCATAAGTTACCATGAATTGTCAAGTTTTGCAGGGAGACTTGGGGTCCCGGGTCAATGCCATTGACTCAAGACGCGCAATAATCAAGACAAACTGGTTGCAGAATAGTCTATAATAGAGGAGATTGAGGGCCAGTATAATAAGAGAACTGGCAACGCGTCTTGTTGTGGGATGGTTTTTTTACGGCGTACTGGAGAAAGGTCAACGGCACTGACCCCGCCCCAAGACAAATACCCGGAAGCAAGTCCCCGCACGGCGACACCTACGACAGGGCCGGCCTATCTACTGATGCGGCCTCAGGGGCCTGGTATATCTCCCCAAACTTTGAAGAGCTTGAAGTATCGCTAAATGATACGAGAGACTGCCGCGCAGTTGAACAGGCCGAATTTTACAGACTTACCGGAAAACTGGAAACCCCCGTTTTATTATTGGCAGCGACTAAAGTAATTATTATCTAATCTTCAGACATTTGTTTTTGTATTTGTTTTTTTATAAACTCAAGCACTTCCGATGCATTTTTGTAATAATTTTTCATTAGCACAAGACTTAAGCCTACATATTCGCCGTGAGCAATTTGATTCCTATTAGCAACTATGCTGTCAATTGCGTCTTTCCTTTCCCCTTTAACGGATGTTGGTGAACGCCTCATGTGCTGATTTTAACCTTGTCTTTATATTTTCTTCATTTGACGTTGCTTTTTTATATGCTTCTTTAAAAACAGGATTGTTTAGCAACATTTCATATTTATTTTTCAAACCATCCAAATCAGTAATTTCACCTTTTTGCAATCTATTAGCAATACCAACCATGACAGCATCAAGGACTGCTGCATTTAATGATTTTTCAGGACGAAAGGCATTTTTTGAAAGTGAATTATAAATAACCCTTATAGTCGAATTGAATAAATTAATATATCTGTCCGCGGTATATGGAGGTTTTAAATCTCTATGTTTTGACATATATTTATTTAGAAGATCCTTCATTGGATGACTATATTTTTCAGAATAATCAAAAAAAGCAAAAAATCGTAATATTAATTCAATATCTTTCTGCCTTGGACTTTCTTTGCCGTATATTTTTCTCCATATCTCATTCGCATTTATTTTCTTTAATAACTCATTGAACTCCCCTCTATATATGCTATTACGTATTTCATGGGGAAACAGCCGCCTTCCATACTTATTCAATCTTTGAAAGATGTAAAAAATACTGCTATCATCATCTTTAGGATCATCCTGCTGTATTATTGTTGCATGGATAATAGAATCATTAAGCCGTGTTCTGTCATCAGCATCAAGTGTTCTATATGTCGCATCCTTATATTTCTCTTGCACTTTTTTTAAAGAAAAGGCACTCCCTTTTACTGTTCCTGTTCTAAATATGCCATCAACGAAATATTGTAATGATAGAAGGCGTTGTTGTCCATCAATTACAAGATACTTTTTTGAGTTTCTTTCCCTTGACAGAAAAATACCAGGCACAGGGAGTCCAAGCAGCAGGGTTTCTATAAAAGAAGACGCATCGACTTGAGTCCATACATAGCCCCGCTGGAAAACAGGAATTATAATCCTAGAAAAAGCAGTTGAATTATGATATAGGGAAAAAATAATATATAAGACAGGGAGTTACGGCAAAAAAATGAAAAAGGAGCACTCACCCAATGGGAGAAGAGCAAAATACAGGAGAGTTGAAGAAAAACTATGAAGTAAGTGTAGACACATATGGCGGGAAAGTACACGTAGAATGGAATCCAGAAGCAGCGGTAACGCCATTAGGGCAGCTACCATTTTTCATCAATTTTATTAAAGTAAGCGGGTTGTATGATGCGTTCATAGAGGAATGTCCGCTTCAGTACGGTAGCTCTAATGCACCGACAAAGGAAAATGTATTGGGTACGTTGTTGTTATCGGTATTAGCGGGTCAGAGACGATATGCCCACATAACGGCAATTCGTAGTGATGGAGTAAATCCGGAATTATTAGGGATGACGAAGGTAGTAAGTGAGGACTCAGCGAGGCGTGCCTTGAAGGGGATGGATGAGCAAAGAGGCATAGAGTGGTTGGAAGCACAGCTATCAAGGGTAACAAGGCAAGCCTTGTCTATAGGGTCGTGGATACTGGATGTTGATACCACAGTAAAGTGTCTCTATGGCAAGCAGGAAGGGGCGGTGGTTGGGTACAATCCTATCAAACCTGGTCGGCCATGCCATAGCTATCACAGCTATTTCATGGCAAATACGCGTTTATCTCTGACAGTAGAAGTTAATGCAGGGAATCATTCCACCTCCCATCATGTGGCCCCCGGTCTGTGGCAGCTTATTGAATCGCTGCCTGAAAATAAGAGACCGACATTCATTCGTGCAGATGTGGCTTTTGGTGTAGAGCCGATATTAGCGGAAGCCGAAGCTCGCGGCATCCATTATTTGTCAAAGCTGCGCCTTACCAGTAATGTAAAACGGCTTATTAAAAAGCTGTTTAACGCCGAAGGCTGGGTAGATGCAGGATATGGGTTTAGTGGGACAGAGGCTGTATTACAGCTATCAGGTTGGAGTAAAAGCCGGCGTGTAGTCGTAATTCGCAGGGAATTGAAGGGAGAAATTGCCTTGGTTGACGGCAACGCCCCCGAGCAGCTTAATTTTGCTTTTATTGAAACTATCGACAAGGTTAAGCGCTATGAGTATGCAGTACTGGTGACATCCATGCAGGATGAAATACT
Source organism: Nitrospirota bacterium (assembly GCA_015233485.1). Lineage (GTDB taxonomy): Bacteria > Nitrospirota > Thermodesulfovibrionia > Thermodesulfovibrionales > Magnetobacteriaceae > Magnetominusculus. Next base: position 24,572 of record JADFXO010000010.1, on the reverse strand, counting down.
AACGATTGCTCAACACTATCGTGATCGTGCCGACATGGAAAATTGCCTTGACGAGTTAAAAAACCAATGGGGCTGGGGAGGCTACACAACGCATGATATTAAACGCTGCAGGATTATAAGCCGTATAGTTGCACTCATATATGACTGGTGGTCTATCTTTGTTCGTCTTGCCAATCCCACTAAACACCATGAGGCCATTACCAGCCGCCCTCTACTTCTCCATGCAGTTGCGAAACAAACAAAACATGCTGGACAGACCAGTATTACCATCACAAGCACCCACGCCAGGGCAGGTGACGTGCAAGCCGTTCTGATAACATTGGCGGCCTTTCTCAAGAAACTAAAAACATATGCGGAGCATTTGAATACCGCAGAAAAAATGAAGATTATTATCACATGCGCTTTTAGACTAATTCTACAAAAACCACCCGCTCAACCATTTTATTTTGCACTTATGCCGGGTGCTTTTGACACTTAACTGCCGTTTTTAGGATTAAGAATGTCCAAAGACGCTTGCGAAAATCCGTGGTCTAACAGTAGCCTGTCTGCGCCTTGTGCGAAACCACCAAAGGTATCTATAGTGTCAGCTTTCTTATTGGCTAATCTCATAGCGTCTGTCTGCACCTCTGGATTATTGAAAATGGGTCCACTATATAGTAGGGAATTATAATTGTTGTTGGACAGGGAAATAAGATTTGCAAAATTGCCTGATAATATATATATGTTATAGATAAAAAGGCCTACCCGTTTCAGGGCAGGCCTTTCAACAAGAAAACTATGGCCCGAATGCCGGGAGCACTACATAACTCACGAGCGATGCCCCGTTCATAGTCCAGATTACAGTGGTGCCGGCATTTTGATTTCTCAAATAAATCTTGACATTACCGTTAGAATCAGGTTGCGCTGCCGCGATCATCGTCCAGCTCGGATCCGTTACCTGAGGCAACAGATAATAGTTGCCGACGTTAGTGCCGATGAGATCCCAATAAAGATTATAACCGGCGGTCTTATTTCTCCACAATACGTCGGTATGTCCGTCGTGGTCCATGTCGGCGGCACCTCCAACTACCCAACTCTCATCTGATAACGCGGGCAGAGAGGCAGCAGTGGAGAAGGTGGTACCTTTTAAATACCATATGGTATTAGAACCATTAACCAGGTGCCTCCAGAGGATGTCAACGTACCCGTCGCCGTCAAAATCCCCTATGGCGGCCACTGTCCAGTTCCTGTCGCTGAACGCCGGAAGGGAGACATAACCTTGTACAGTCGCGCCGTTCATCAGCCATATTACGTTTTCGTCGGTTGAGACGTTTCTCCATAAGATGTCCGCATAGCCGTCCTTGTTGAAATCTCCCACTCCTTCAACAAGCCACGTATTTGTGTCTGCGAGGGTTGGAAGAAATACTCCACCCGTTACGGTGGTACCATTCATCAGCCACATGTAGTTATAACCGTTTATCATATCCCGCCATAATATCTCAATGTTGCCGTCCTTGTTGAAATCGCCAACCCCGACCAGCGTCCAGTTTGTGGACATCCCGGTGCCGACTATGTAATCGGAGATGGACTGAATCTGTGTCGAGGTCAGGGTATGAATTGCGGAGTTGCCTATCATTTGTGGAATGGTCACTATCGCGTTGGTTATCTTTGAGGCGGAAGCGCCTACAAGCCGTGGGTCGGTTGTGGGCACCGTGTTGTGGCATGATATGCAATACGTCGAAAAGAGCGTACCGCCTGTGCTGTCCGCGCCTGCGGTTACCTGGCCAGCCGCCGTGTAAATTATTGCGGCCATAACCAGTACTATTAATAGTCTACTATGTCTCATATGTCCTCCTTTTTTAATTGTTAACATCTAAACAGCGGCTTATTAAACAGCTGCCTATTCCCTGTCGATTTGACAGATATGTACCCATTATGTGCCTATGCCCATATTGGTTGTTGAACTACCTGAGACTCGATATGATCTAAATGGTAGTCTTCTTGTCCCGACAGATATGAACATATGCCCATATGGGTTATTTGATATATCTGAGACTCAATCTGGCAGAGGTGGTTCTCTTCGTCCTTTAGTATCTCTCCCAGCATTACCCTTGTGCCCAAGTCACCGAGGTTGGAATAGAGCTTAATTGCCGAGCGGTATGCAATAATTGCCCTTTTTTTGGCATTGCGTTCGGTATTAAGCTGCTTTTCCACGCTGGCACATGCAGGGATTTTGTTTAACGTGTCGACTATGGGCGTACCTTCAAGAAGAATAATCCTGGAGATCAGTTTACCGGCATGTTTCATTTCATCGATTAAGCGTTTTTCCTCACTCATGTACAGGCGTTCGTAATCCCAGTTGGCGCACATTTCCGAATGCACTATATACTGGTTTATCGCAGCCAGTTCGCCGGCAAGTAAATCATTTAACAACACTATAGTTTTTTCGCTACCTTTCATCTCTTCATCCTCCGTAAAAACTTATTAATTACCTTAACCTATTCACCCGTTCACAAAGCTGGTTGCAAAAAAACAAGCACCAGGCAGCCTATTACTTTTCGATTTGCTCAGACAGGTATGTTCCTATGCCCATATGGGTTACTTGATCTATCTGAGCCTCGATATGGTCTATGTGGTCTTCCTCGTCCTCAAGTATATCTTCCAGCATTTCCCTTGTGCCGTGGTCGCCGAGGTCGAAGCAGACCTTTATTGCCGCGCGGTACGCCCAAATAGCCCTTTCTTCGGCGTCTCTGTCGTTATTAAGCTGTTTTTCCACGTCGGCACCTATATGAATCTTGTTTAAGTTGCTGACTATTGGGATACCTTCAAGAAAAAGGATCCTGGCAATCAGTTTCTCGGCATGTTTCATTTCGTCAATGGCGCGTTTTTCCACACTCTTGTGCAGGCGTTCATAGTCCCAATTTCTGCACATCTCCGCGTGAACTATATACTGGTTTATCGCAGTCAGCTCATCGGCAAGCAAGGGATTTAACAGCTCAATAGTTTTTTCGTTACCTTTCATGTCTTCCTCCTTTGGAATAACTTCTTTTTCTTAGCTTTGTCATTCCCGCGAAAGCAGGAATCTATAAAACGTATTTCTGTGTAAGTTTTTAAAAGAACTTATCCAGTTCTTTTAGCGCGTTTTTCAGGGAAAAGCCCTGTCTGACAAGCGGAACTTCTTTCAGTATCGATATGCGCTCTTCAAAGGCCGGCTTGTCATTTATGTAGATAATCCCCGTTGGTATTTTGTCTGACAGTTCGACAGCCAGTTTAAACGCCCCCACACGGTCATAGGGATTATAGGAGTCGTCCAGTCGATAAACCCTCTCCGTGTACCATTTGTAGGTGTTTAGCTTGTTAAATGTTACGCATGGCTGAAGTATATCCACAAGCGCGAACCCTTTGTGGTTGATTGCATCTTTCATTATAGATTTGAGAAAGACGGTATCGGCGGCGTATCCGCGCGCCACGAAGCTGCAATCCAATCCGATGGCCAAAGATATCGGATTAAGCTCTGAGGCGTTAGCGCCAAACGGCTGCGTCTTCGTTATGACTCCCTGTGTGGTGGTTGGGGAGGCCTGGCCTTTTGTAAGCCCGTATATTTGATTGTCATGCACTAACAGCGTAACGTCTATGTTTCTTCTTATCGCGTGAATAAGGTGGTTTCCTCCCTCACCGTAACAATCGCCGTCGCCGGATACCACTATTACGGGCATTTCATGGTTGGCAAGGCGTATTCCCGTGGCGGGGGGCAAGGCGCGCCCGTGCAGGCCGTTAAACGTATTACATTTCATATAATGCGGCAGCTTGGCCGCCTGCCCAATGCCAGAGACTATTGTAACGCCATGCGGTTTTATCCCCAGCCCGGCAAGGGCGCCTTTCAATGCCTGCAATATCGCATAATTGCCGCAGCCCGGGCACCATGCAGGTTCCTGGCCTTTATAATCATCTAACGCGTTCATTTATCTCTCCCATAAGACCTTCGAGCAAAAATGGCCTTCCGTCAAAATGGTTAATATTGTGGGTGAACTTATAACCTGTCTCACCACGCATAAGATAAGCAAACTGGCCGGTTGCGTTGTTTTCCACACAGATTGTTGTCCTTGCTTCTGATAGTATCTTCAGGTAATCGAACTTTTCAGTTAAAGGAAATGGGTAAATCTGTGAGAAATGAAGCATGGCTATATTATAAGTTTTGCCAAGTGACATAACGGCGTCTTTTATAATCCCATAGGTGGAGCCCCATCCGGTTACAACGACATCCGGTTTTTCACTTCCATAGAATAGGGGCGGGTCTATTTCTTGTTGAATTAAAGAGAGCTTTTGTAAAACCCTCTTTTGTACCATTTTCACGCGCGTATCGGCGTCCTCTATCATATGCCCATCCTTGTCGTGTTCGTCGCTGTCCACTACGACCAGACGTTTTGAGATGCCTGGCACCGCCAGCGGCGACACAGGGCCTTCAGAATAGTTATAGCGTTGATACGCGCTCTCCAGCTCATCCCCTTCTTTCGCTCTCAATCTGTAGTCCGTATAGACCAGGTCTTCTGTATCAATAGAATCATAAGTCCACTGCGCGTCGGCTATGTACTGGTCAGTCACAATGAAGGCCGGAATTTGATACTTTTCGGCAAGGTCAAATGCCTTGTTTGTCAGATGAATACCCTGCGCGGGATTCCCGGGGGCAAACACCACACGTGGAAATTCACCGTGTCCGGCGTGAAGCACAAATAACAGGTCTCCCTGTTCCGTGCGTGTCGGCAGTCCTGTGGCAGGGCCAGGCCGTTGAGACACCGTTATAACGACCGGCAGCTCCGCCATGCCGGCAAAAGACACCCCCTCGGCCATCAGGGCAAATCCTCCGCCGGAACTTCCGGTCATCGCCCTCACACCCGCAAAAGACGCACCAAGGGCCATATTGATGGAGCTTATCTCATCCTCTGTCTGCTCCACTACTATGGAATGCTCATGGGCCTTCGACGCGACGTAATTCATTACGGCCGTTGCGGGCGTCATGGGATATCCGCAGTAAAACTTGCAGCCGCTCGTAACCGCCCCAAGCCCTATCGCCTGTGAGGTATCAATTAGCATATGCCCGTTTTTGTCCTGTATTTGTGGAAAAAAGCCGCACTGGCTGCAGGCGTTCACCGCATAATTATATCCGGCCTTCGCCACCAGTATGTTTTTATCGATCATATCGCTGCCTTTTTTCTTTAGATTCTCGTGGATAATTTCCTCAAGCAATGTTATCTCCAGCCTCAGCATACCCAGGACTGCGCCTACAGCCGCCGTGTTTGACATAATTCTATCCCCGCCGGTTTCGATTGCTATCTTATCGAAAGGCACGTTCAGATATTCGGGGCCGGTAAACGTCTTCTTGATGAGCTGGGCGTCATAGACTATTATGCCGTTTTCTTCAAGACCGTCTTTGTGCAGCTTTATCGTGGCCAGGTCAAGGGCTACTAAAATATGCGCCTTTTGCCTGGATGACGATATTTCTATATCGCCAAATCGCAGCTGGTAATAATTATGTCCGCCCCTTACTCTTGACATATAGTCCTGGTGTGAAAACACGTGATAGCCCATGCGGGAAAATAACCGCGCTAAAACACTTCCGATTGTCTGCAGTCCCTGGCCCGCTTCACCGCCAATTACTATAGTGTAGTCCATATCCTCCTCCATGGTTCATTCTGACTGTTTTGTTCATACAATAAATGCCTATGCCGTAATCCTGCCAAATTTCTCGTCATACATGTGTTTGGCGGCCCGATAGAAGTCACATTGGGTACATGAGACTACTGGGCGTGGGGCACGGTCTTTCAGTCCGCTAAGGCTTTCCGAAGCTAACCACCACCTTTCCGAGTTATGAAGCACAGCCGGACACACGTTCATAATCTCTTGTGGACAATCCATGAACTTCCAACATTTGACATCCGCCTTCTCCCTTGTAAAATATTCGGTTTTAGCCAGAAAGCTTTTACGTAAGTCCCTTATTACATTGGAACTAATCCTGCCATCGCTGTTCACTCCCATACCCTCCTCAGCAGTGTACCCATGCCGCTTTAAGTTCTTTTTTACCGTTTTACAATCGACATCTTCGAAGTCTCACGGACTTGCTTAGATTCTCTTAAGCGCACTCCTTCAGCGCTATTGACATTGGCGGCGATGTTTCCATCGCCGTGATCCAACTTTAACTCTGCGTTCGGATAGTTTACGTATAACCAGACTAACGAGTAATATGTCTTTTTCAGGGAATCCGTCATCTCTTTATAAAAAGATAAGGTTTCCTTTTTCAGTTCTTTGGGCCTGGCTTTTAGATCATCGACAAGGCGCCTGGCGTCTGACACATCGACGATGTCCCTGACTTTTGCCATGAACCCCGTAGTTATGGCCGACGCCTCCTCCTTAAAATCCCTTATGCTTTTTTCAGTTACCAGGACATCGTATAAGTTCCTGGCCTTTTCATTGAAAGAATTTATTCGGAACTGGACATATTCAGTCATTTCCCTCGGTGTATATACGATTTGCGTTCCCTGAATGCAGGTTTGACTTGCAGTTTCGTTTACAACATCACCTGACGCTCCGTTATTTATCGCATCTTTACTCATTGCATGACCTCCTTATATCTATTAATGGAAAAATTGTTAAGCTGCTACTTAGAGTTTACTCTCCCCTATATACACCCCGGCTGTTGTATGCAATCCGGTTAATGTCTGACCAAATTTATAGAAGGGGCATTTTTTGAAATTGTCCATCCCCGACGTGCAGTATTCTTTTACTTGAAAGAAACTCGGATAGTATTCATACGTGACAACTTTACTACACATACTTTTTATATAAAAAGGACATTTCATATGTTAATCCTCCTTTCAACGGGGTTAGCTCTTAATTTGCATATAATCGCTTCGCAATCTACGCATTCACTATAATCACCGTTAACTTCCCCGGAGAAACACACTACAATATCGTGATCGTGACCCCAAAGATCGTTATCCCAAAGGGTAATCATAAAACAATTACGATCATGGGAAGGTTTATCCGCATGAGAAGACCTTCCCGCAGGTGACGGTTTAAATGTCTGCGAATCCTTCTCCAAATCCGACGCTCTTAAATCCATAACCCCTGACATTTTCCACCTCCACCGGTAAATTGTGCGATAAGATATCGCGGTACTCTGCTCTTTTTTCATACATCAGGCTATAAAACAGCTTGGTTAATTATCACATGAATGAAATTTTGAATCAATCGGTATAAGGCTGGATTCCAAATAGGGTTATTCGGACTATATATAGGGAAATTACCTATATTACCGGTATCGAGCGTACTGGCAGGGCAAACGCATTACTATAGAAAGTTCCTCTTCTGGATTCCTGCTTTCGCAGGAATCCAGGAAACCCTTAACTGCACAGACACTTTCTGCTTTATTTCTAATGCGTTTACCGTGGCGTACTGGCCTTGCGCTTGGCTATCAGATTGTGTTTAACGGCATAGTTGTCCAAACAACGTTAAGATTGGAATCAGGTTATATTACGGCTATCGATATGGACATTCACTTCGCTAAATGTATATTCTTTGCCGTTATAAGTAAAATTATCTATCTGGGATTCCTTCAATTCCCTTTTTGCGTACTGAAATAGTATCCCTGAGGTTATGAAAAAATCGATCACTTCTTTGTCAACATGTCCATCTTTTGCCATGAAGGTGAGAATTTTAACGCACTCGGAGAGCTTTTTACCCGGTTTGTATGGTCTGTCCGCTGCCGACAGCGCCTCAAATATATCGGCGATTGCCATTATTCTTGACTGCATGGACAGCCTCTCTGCGGACACGCCGTTTGGATACCCTGTGCCGTCAAGTTTTTCGTGGTGTTCGCCCGCATAAGTGGGAACATTTTTCATCTTTTTAGGCCACGGCAGTTGACTCAGCATTTTATATGTCATTACGACATGGTTCTGTATTATTCCGCGCTCATGGTCTGATAGTGTTCCTCTTTGTATGCACAGATTCATTACCTCATCGTCGTTTAAAATAGGCGCAGGAATGCCGTCGACAATAATATTGTATGAGGCTATCTTTTGTATTCTTTTGATTTTATCGTCCGAGGTAAACTCGCCACCTATGTTGGTCGTCTTTAAAAACATCCTATCGCCGTCCAGTTCCGCAATTCGCCCTGAGAACTCATCATCGAGTTTTTGAAGGGCGCTCTGGTTGTTTCCGCTATGCGCGGCCATAAGTTCGAGCTTCTTTTTCAGATATTCGTTTTCGACATCCCTTTTTAATACCTCAATTCTCATGTTTACCGTATTCACGCGGTCATATATAGTCTCCAGCTTAGTGGCCTTATCAACTACGTATTCCGGTGTGGTTATTTTTCCAATGTCGTGCATCCACGCGGCTGTCTTCAATTCCTTCTGCTCATCCGGCGTAAGGCTAAAACCCACCCACTTCTCATCTTCTGAGTTGTTAAGTCCACTTGCAATCTCCATCGTCAGCTCTGCTACACGCCTGATGTGTCCACCCGTATACGGGGATTTCTGGTCAATCGCTGTGGCTATTACCTTGATAAAGGAATCCCACAGAGCGCTCAACTCTCCTATAAGGGTTGAGTTTGTGATGGCGATTGCCGCCTGCGAGGCCAGAGATTCTATCAGAAACTGATAATCCTGGGAGAATGCTATCACCTTGCCTTTACTGTTGCCGGCATTAATAAGCTGTAAGACGCCGATTATCTCGTGTTCGTGGTTTCTCAAAGGGGTTACTATCATTGAACTTGAGCGGTAACCGTTTTTTTTATCGTATTCCTTTGTCCCCTTAAAGTCAAACCCTTCCGCCTCGTAAACATCAGGGAAATTGATGGTTTCACCAGTCAGGGCAACATGTGCGGAGACGTTTTGCATGTTTTTTGTGCCGTTGTCATTGTAAAGCGGTACGGGTGGAAATGTGAGAGGCTTTCCGCTTAAGCCGCCTATTTTCACATTTAACGAATTATTTCGAATTATTTTAAATAACAGGCTTCGCTCGTCAGGCGACATGATGTAGAGCGTGCCTCCATCTGCGTTAGTGAAATTCATCGCCTCTGACACAATCATTTCAAGCAGGACGTCGATGTTTTTCTCAGCCGAGAGGGCAATTCCAATTTGAAGGAGTCTTTTTTTAAGCCTTGTCTGCAAGTCGACATAATCCACCATATTGGAGATTAGAGCCTCATGTTTGGCGTCTAATGACGTACTGACACCGCATTGCTCTTTAAGATACTTTATTATACACTTAAGTATAGCGTTAAAATCCTCCACCTCCTCAGCCTTATCACAATCTACGAGAAAAGGGTTTAATGGCTTATAATACTCCTCCGATGATTTGGAGCTTATGATTGCTGACATTTCCCACCTCCACAAGTAAACAGCCCGACTGAATATCGCACTGCTCTAAGCGTTTCCCAGAGCCTTGGCTGCAAGATAGCCTAATCTATTATTACATGTATGAAATTTTGAAACAATCGGTAGATGGCTGGATTCTATATAGGAAAATGAAGAATACGTATAGGGAATTTACCTATATTACCGGCAGGCCGGAGTACCGAAGCCGCCAACGGGCGGCAGCCTAAATTAAATAAATAAAACATGTGCGAGAATACGGGGTGAAGGGGGATTATCCCCCTTCGTCTTTAGTCCTAATGCGTTTGCCCTGTTACTCGTCCTGGCCTATGAGATTGTGTTTGACGGCATATCGTATAATATCGGCGTTATTACTCATTTTCATCTTTATCAGTATATTGTTTCTGTACGTATTAACGGTTTTTACGCTCAGGCAGAGGTTCTCGGCAATTTCTTTAGGGGCGGCCCCGGAGGCCATCATGAGCATTACCTGAAACTCTCTGGCCGCCAATGCCTCATGCGGCAGTTTGGCGGCTTTGCTGTCAACTCCATCGGCAAGTTTCTCAGCCAGGGTTTCGGTTATATATCTTCCCCTGGTAATTACCTTTTTTACCGCCTTTATGAGTTCTTCCGGCAGGGCCTTCTTTGTTAAATATCCCGAAGCGCCAAGTTTTAATGACATCAGGGCATACTGCTCCTCTGGATGCATACTCAGCATGAGAACAGGCAGTTTAGGATATTTCGCTTTTATCTTCTCCAGCACCCTAAGGCCGCTTTCATCAGGCAGGGTAATGTCTAAGATAACAATATCGGGGGTTATTTCGTTTAACGTCTCCAGTGCCTGCCTGGCGTTTTGTGCCTCCGCGATTACAGACATCTGAGGGTCTCCTGAGAGGATTTGGACAATACCTGACCTTACGATGGGATGGTCGTCAACCAAAAAAATCTTTATCATAATGGCTTTACCTCCTCCTCCTTCTTTACCGGAATAGACACTGTAATCTTTGTCCCAATTCCAGAAGTCCCTCTTTTAATATCCAGCGTCCCTCCAAGCAGCGAAACGCGCTCTTTCATCCCTATTATTCCTAATGACTTGTAATCAAACATCTCAGCCTCGTCTATCCCCTTGCCGTTGTCTTCCACTTCCATAATAATCGATTCCCCTTCGTCATATACCTTTATCTTGATCTTTTCTGCGTTTGCGTGGCGGATTACATTAGTTACCGATTCCTGAAAAACGCGGTATAAAGCAGTAGCGTATTCTTTGTCGAGTTCTTCGATAAAAGATCTGTTTTTAATATCGGAAGCGTCAAACTCAAACGCGGTGCCCGTCCGTTTATGGAGTTCGTTAATTTGCCACTCTATGGCGGATAGTAAGCCAAAATCATCGAGTACTGTTGGCCTTAAAGACATTACCAGGGTGTGCATGTTGTCGATAATGCCGTCGATAATGCCTAAAATATTTTTGATTTTGGTGTCTATTATGTGTTTTTTAGGCAGCTTGCCTGATTTTATCATCCCGGAAAGTTCAATTTTTAAGACCGTCAAAGACTGGCTAAGGTCATCGTGCAGTTCTCTTGAGATCTTCTTCCTGTCGTCCTCTATCATATTTTGCAAATAAATCGCGTTCAGGCGCAACCGTTCCCTCGACGATATTAACTCCTCTTCCATTTTTCTACGGTCGGTTATATCTATTCCTATCAATGTAAGGTAAGGCTCCTTGTTTAAAACAATTACCGAGCCGGCGAAGAAAAAGGATATCTGTTTTCCATTTTTGATATAGAGATTTGTTTCATAATCGCCTTTTCTGTTTACAAATATGTCTCTGATTTTACTCTGGACGGTCTCTTTCTGCTCGTTGGAAAAGAAGTCAAAGATGTTCATTTCCGTTATCTCTTTGAATGAGTATTTCGTAATGGCTTCCATGTTTTTGTTCCATAATAGTAACCTGCCGGTCTCATCGAAAAGACAAAAAATACCAGGCAGTGTATTAATTATGATGTCGGAGAGGTCCTTCTCTCTTACTAACTGGATTTCCACTTCTTTACGCTGCCGCACTTCTTCTATAAGAGTTTCGTTATATTCAATTAATTTTGCGGTACGGAGTTTTATCATATCTTCAAGCATTTCATTCTTTTGCATTAACTTATGTTCCAGTTCGATGCGTTTTGTAATATCCCGCGAAATAGCCGCCACTGATCTTACCGCGCCTGTATCGTCAAATTCAGGGATGAACTGGCAGTTGAAATATACTTTGCCGCCAAGAATATCTAATTCAATATCTATTTCCAGCTGACTGCGCGTATCGAAGATTTGTTGTATCGTGTCTTCCAACAAAAGAGTATTTAACGAATGAACGCCTATCTGACAGTTTGTCTTACCAATAAAATCCTCCGGTTTTAAATTTACATACATGCTTATGGCGGGGTTTATGTAAAGGTAACGGTGGTTTTTATCAAGGCGGTATATAATATCAGTGCTATTTTCTACAAGGGCGCGGTATTTTTCTTCGCTTTCCTGAAGCGTGTTTACTATCAGTTTCATTTCCGTTATCTCCCTGCCTATTACAACAATTCCGATAAGATCACCGAAGTCATTGAGGATTGGAGTGTTAATTATATCTAAGTAGACAGTATAGTCTCCTTTCTTTACTTCGGTCACATCACGTATAGTGTCGTGTGTCAACATAACTATTTCATCTTGCCGCGTATATACAGCTGCCGCATCGGCAGGAAAAACGTCCTCCACTTTTTTTCCAATAACTTCTTCTTTGCTTAACCCGACAAGCTCTTCAAAAGCCTTATTAACTATTATAAATCTTTTCTGCACGTCTTTAAAAATAATTAAATCAGGGATAGCGTTAATCATGCTGTTTAGCTGATTGTTTATTTCCATTAAACGATGCGTCATTGTCCTGCGCATAACTACTTCCCATTCTAACCGCTGATTAGCCATTGTAAGTTCGCCTGTCCGCTCATCAACACGGGCTTCAAGTAATTCTCTGTGTTTAGATAATTCGCCTTCCCTCGCAGAAAGTTCATCTACCATCTGGTTAAACACCGAGACTAAAGCACCTATCTCGTCTTTTGAGACGTGTTGTATTTTTTGAGAAAAATCACCCTTACTTACATGTATTGCCAAATCTGTGAGCTTTGTTAATGGAGCGGTTATGCGTCTGGAGACAATCACAGCAACGATAATCAATGTGCCTATGATGAATAGATAACTATAAATTAAAATATTTCTTAATCCTACCAAAGGTTCCATAATCTCGGATGCGTAAACCTTAACGACAATTCCCCAATTGGTTTTTACTAAATAGCCGGTAACGCCATAAACGGGTACTCCATTATAATCTTTATATTCTCTAAACTGATTATTTTGTTTCTTTAATGCCTGCGTAATGAGGACGTTAGTGTCTTCTTTTGATACTTTACGGTTAAAGGCGGCGTTACTGTCAAACCTCAACGGCACAATAAACAGGGCATCTCCGGCTTCATCCATTTTCGCCACAACTGTTTCACCTGTTTTACCCAGGTTAGAATAGTCGCCTGTAATTTCATTAAGAAAGTCTCCATGCACTACAGCGGTAACAAAACCTACTATTTTATTGTTTAGCCTGAGATGACAGGAAAATCTAAGGTCGGGAAAATTGTCATGTCCTTTAATTACGTCACTATAGCCACAATTCTCATATTTTTGTGTTAAAACTTCATTTTCTTTAAATACCCTCCCTACGGTTGAAATATCAGATGAGGATACAACCTTTCTATCCGTATCGAGAATAGATATTTCGTGAAACATTGGAATACTTTCCATTATCTGTCCTATTGATTCATCTATATACTTCAGGGCATTAGCGTCTCCTGTCTTGTTATATAAGGCAAGATTACCCTTCAATGCCGGCCTGTTTGCTAACATCTTCATAGCATCCGTATATCTTTCTATCATCATTAGAATCCTGGAACTCTGAATGGACGCTGTTTCCATGAGATGATTTTCAACCTCGGCAAATAAGGAGTTTTTAGAATGGTTATAAACGATCAATCCGATTAAAAAGAGAGGAATCAATGCGGTGGATAATATAGCGGTTATGAGCTTATTCCTAACGGTCACGCCAAACCCCTCCAGCTTCAAAGACTGTAGTTAGGCGATTATACCATAAGCTATCCATATTAACAATAGTCCGCAGCATCCGATCTTAGGGGATTTATAGTCTGTCGTGCGGCTACCATTTTGTGAGACGCGGCATCCACCCTTTAGATAAAAAAGGATGGATGCCGGAATATTATTCGTTTACCGTGATCTCTTTCGTAGATTCCCACTGGCCGTGCATATTGCATCTTTCCACGACGCGCAATGTGGACTTCCTGTGTTTTCCATGCTTCACCAAAGAAATCGTAAACTCGGGAAGGCTGACTACGGGCGTTAATTCCACTCTTACATAAAAGCTCTCTCCAAAATGGAGCTCTATCCACTGTATAAAGTGAGCATCAAGCATGACGTGCGCAGCCTCGCCGACTTTTACCCTGACCTTAAACGGTTCACCGGCCTTCACCTCGTCCGGACAGTCGATTACCGGAAGATGTTTTTTTTCCATGTCGGTTAAATTGACAGGGTCTTTTGCCCTGTTCATTCCACAAAACAAACTCTTTTCCACATCTGACATTGACGTTTTACCTCCTATCGTTTCTGATATTATAGTGCGGTTGATTCTTTCGCGTAGTCTATCATACCCTGAAAGTCCACAACCACTGCAGGCTTGTCTCCAACCACCCAAGCGTCATGCCCAACCGGCAGCAAAGATACATCACCTGCCTTACACTCAAACTGTGTGCCGTCATCCATTAAAACCACTATCGTTCCTGATATATGGTATTGAAAATGCGGGGCCTCGCAACTCTTGGTTTTCACTATGGGCTGCACGGAAGCAGACCATTTCCACCCTGGCTCAAGCGTGGCGCGTCCGACTGTGCTGCCTCCAATAGTGATCAGCTCCAGTTTCCCTTTAGGGAAGTTCCTAATCTCATCGGGGCTGCTAAAACTTTTAAGCTCTGCTTTTTCCATAAGATGCTTCATAGCGCCAGCCTCCTGTCATCAACAAACTCTGCAATAAAATATTGCAATAGAGTGAGCATTTTCCCATACTTATGACGAACACCGGCAATCATCTGAATCGTCTCCAGGTTTAATGCCTCTCCATTCATTATCGCACACGCACTGTGCTGCTACAATCTCCGCTTCCGAACCTGCGGTAACCGGTAGCGGTTTCTTTTCGGCATCGGTTAAATTACCCGGGTCTTTTGCCCTGGTCGCTCCACAACTTGGACATTTCTCCATATCTGACATTTCCATTACCTCCAATCGTTGCTGTTAATTCTCATCGTTTTTGTTGATTCCCGAATAACTTCTCCCGGGCATTCCCTCTGCGGACGCTGCTTGTTCAAAGGCTTCCATCAAGCAGTTATATAATTATCACATAACTAAAAAATCAAAACAATCGGGAAAGGGAATGTTTTAAAATAGGATATTTGTGAATGCGAATAGGTAATTTACCTGTCAAAGAGCATAAGGATTAAAGACGAAGGGGGATAATCCCCCTTCACCCCGTATTCTCGCCGACATTTTATCTGTTAAATTCCAACTGCCGCTCGCTGGCGGCTTCGGTACTCCGGCTGTTCGCAGGTTAATTACGCGCCATTACTTATAGCAAACACTGGCAATCATCCGCGTCGTCATCTACTTTAATGGCCCGCCACTCCATATTGCACACGCACTGGGCTGCCGCCATATCCGATGATTTACTCTTCTTTTTACCACATTTACCACACATTGTCCCACCCTCCTTATCGCTCTAAAGCGCAATGGGAAGTAAGCTCCTTCACTTCCCGCTGCGCCTTAGAGATTGGTTACGCGATTTTTATCCTTTTTTCCTCTACCAGCGCTTCCTTCTTCTTGGGCAGGCAAAGCTCAAGGATTCCATCCTCGTGCACAGCCGCTATGGCGTCTGCATCCACTGTTGAGGGAAGTTCGAATGTCCGTAGGAACTTTCCGTACGTCCTTTCCGAACAGCGGCATTCACTGCCCTCCTCATCTTCGCCCTTTACCTCTCCAGCTATCTTCAAAACACCGAGATTTACGCTGATGTCTACGTCTTCCTTCTTAACTCCGGGCAGCTCGACTCTCAAAACAAAGCTGTCCTTCTTCTCCAGCAACTCAACACGCGGCGTGAAATCCCCTGTTTCCGTGTTACCGGCCAGCAAACCGCGGTGAAAATGCTGAAACAGATCGTCAAGTGTTGCGCCAGTTAGCCTGTCATACACCGTCGTTGTCGGATACCATTTTAGTATTGACATCGCAAACCCTCCTTTTCTAAGCTCCATAATGCTTCAGCGCGTGCCGTTTCTGATACAACATCAACGCTTTAACGAACTACACATAAGGTAAAGCAAATACTATGCCAGCGCTGAACTTCCACACCCAACGGCCTTTTGTATGGCTCAACCTATGAAATGAGACGCGTTTAGTGTATCACTAGTGTATCAGGTGAGACAATATGTCTCATAGTTATCTTTCAATAGGGGGAAGATGGCGGTAAAAGGTGGCTCTGCTAATACCAAGGAGGCGGGCTGCCCGGGCACGGTTGCCGTTAGATTGCCGCAGGGCCTCTAAAAATCTTTCATGTTCGTCTTTTATTTCCTCAAGCGGCAAATACGATGTTTCCCCTGAGAAATTAGAAATTTCCGGAGGCAAGTCGCCTGGACGAATCACGGAAGCCTCACTATGAATAACGGCAAAATCTACGGCGCTGCGCAATTCCCTCACATTTCCAGGCCATGAATACGCTAACAACAACGCCATTGCCCCGGCGCTTATCTCGGTTATTTTTTTCCCGGAAAATGCCGCTGCCACAGATAAGAAGTGGCTTGCCAGAAGGGGAATGTCCTCCCTGCGGTCCCTCAGTGGAGGAAGCGCTATGCGGGCAACCCTGATTCGATACAGCAGGTCAGCCCTAAAAACCCCCTTTCGCACCTCCTCGGAAAGACTTTTATTTGTGGCGGTAATTATCCTCACGTCTACGGTTTTCGATACGGACTCGCCAAGCACCGTTATTTCGTGTGACTCCAAAAAACGCAGCAGGTTTGCCTGCACACTCATAGAGATGTCGCCAATCTCATCAAGAAAAACCGTGCCGCCCGCCGCTGCTTCAAAAACCCCCTTATGGGCGGATACCGCCCCGGTAAAAGCGCCCTTTGTGTGTCCGAACAATTGGCTCGCAAGCAAGGAATCGGTCAACCCTGCACAATTTACGGCTATAAATGGTTTATCCTTTCGGCTCCCAAGTGAGTGAATAGCCCGTGCCGCCAGTTCTTTTCCCGTTCCAGTTTCACCTTCGATAAGTACCGTCCAGTAGGCGCCGGCAATACTTCTAATCTGGGCAAACACTTTTTCAATGGCATGGCTCTTTCCTATCATATCCTGAAAACCGGCTTTGCCTTTGAGGAGTTTTCTTAATCCATATACCTCCGAGACATCGTATAAGAACAAGATTTTTCTTCTTGCATCCTCAGGGTCTTCCACCGCTTCCACCTCCAGCCAAAAGTGTCTTCCCCCGGCAGAGTCCGTCTCCAGCGTAAACCTCCCTGCTCCATTGCCGGCAATGGATTGAAACAGGTCGCCCCGGTTTGTCCGGACAAGTTTCTCTATGGGCATACCTGCCGCCTCATCGGCGGTTTTTCCAAAGATATTGAGGACAGGGTTGCTCGCAAATAGGGTATTGCCGTGCTCATCGAGCATTATGGTACCAACTCTCATCTGATTGAGAATCAATAACAGGTCGTTGCGGTTTCTTCTTATGGCCTCACAGGATTCAACAGTATTCAATTACTCAGGCTCCCCGCAACAGGTTAGTCTTCGACTATAATATCCCCTGACATTTCTTCATGGCCGCTTCCACAATAGCTGTCACAGTGGAACTCGTAAGTGCCGGCTTTTTGAGGTGTTAGACGCACGCTGGTAACTTTGCCAGGGTAAATATCGGCGCGTACCCCCAACCCGGGACATTTAAATCCGTGATGTCTGTCCAATGACGTAAGCTCAAGGACCACCTCAACCCCCTTCTTTAATCTTATCTTTCTTGGCGAATACTCAAACTTTTTCGCGGTAATCTTAATTGTATTTACTTGCGCCGCCTGAGGATTTTGCAGGGACTCACTTTCCGCCGCCAAACGCCCGGAGAACAAGGGAATTAAAGTATAAGCCAAAGCGATTGCCATGACAACGCTTAATATCCGCAGTAGATGGACTTTTTTCATAAAATATCCTCCATAGTATCCTTTATGTTTTTATTATTGGAAACTCTGTTAACACGTAGCCGTACTCGTTCGTCTTTGGTGTCGCGCTCCGATATCCCACACCTTTATATGGGTGCGCGCTATCCCAGGGAAGCTGCACACGTTTTGGGACAGAGCCGGGCGCCGGCAAGGGAAACAGCATTCCTCTGGCGGCATGATGCTCAATGTGTCCGGTCATGTGATGGTGTTCCTGGTGGATGTGCCCGTAAAAGACGACAACGTTTTTGTATGGCATCAGGATATCTATGGCCTTGGCCCCGTCGCTAGTCGCCCAATCCCATTGCGGATACAGGTCAAAGAGAGGACGATGGGCGAAAACCACGATCCGCGAATCTTTGTCCAGTTTGCCCAGTTCAGCGCTTAACCACTGCAACTGCGTGTCGCCGATGCTGGAATTAGGATCGGACGCATTATCCACAACTATGAAATGCACACCTTTATGCTGGAACGTGTAATGGGTCTTGCCAAAATACTCCTGAAAGGCCTCGCCGTTGTCCAGTCCCGCGTCATGTTCCCCAGGCATCATCTTAATATCTTTCACCCTCAACCCGCCTATGATTTCACGGGCTTCTCCCATACGCCTTCGCCGTTCCTTTGGGTCGTCCGTCGTATGAGTCACATCGCCGGTGAATATGATAAAATCAGGCTGCGATTTCATGCTGTTGATCTGTGCGATGCCTTTTTTCAGTGTGCCTGCAAAATCAGGGTTTATCTTTGGATCATTAAAACCCCAGTGAGTATCGGATAACTGAAGGAAGGTAAGCGTGTCCCCGGCCATTTCTTTATCTGCCGCGCCGGCTAAATTCCCCGTTTTTACGACAATCACCGCACCGCCTATTCCAATCAACTTTAGAAAATCCCGTCTGTCCATTCCCATGCTTACCTCCCTGGTTAGATTTACTTTTGATATATCGGCATAATCCGAAAGTTCCGTTATTTCTTATTGCCAAGAGATTTCATATACGCCACCATATCCTTCATTTCAGGGGAATCCTTTGGCAGCACCTTACCCTTGAGCGCGCCCACGATACACTTGTTGACAGCATCCTCGGGTGAATTATTTGCCGCGAATTTTGCGGAGTCAATTCCTTTTCCGGCAGGATGACAGGAATTGCAGCTTTTTCCACTGGCAGACCCGCCTAACTTAGTGTCCTTAAACAGTTTTTCCCCGTTTTCGATATTTTCCGCATACAAAACCGCGGATGCCATAAATACCGACAACACTAACGCCAAAGCATAGTACATGATTTTCATTTGTGCCTCCATAATTTTAGTTTTCCCTAAGCTAAATCTTAAGTTATTAAATTATCGCATGAATGAAATTTCCGTATCAATAGGTGGAAGGAAGGTTTTATAATAGGATTAATCGACGATATGATAGGTAAATTACCTGTTTTAAAAACTCTACCTCTTTCAGGGGGAGTTTTGACAGCCCTGCGTTTGACGAAAACGCCGTCGATGTGGTAATTTGTTTGATGGAGCGGTGGCGTGATAGTGGTCGAGGCAATTTCGCTCTCGATTGCCATTGTCATAGGCCAGGTTATGTGATAGGATGATGTGAGATGTATAGAAAAATTAAGACTGCGTCGGTTGGCGGGATATTTTTCCTCGCTAATGCCTTGTTAACGACATCAGGCTGTTCGCCGGAGCTGAAGGACTGCCCTCCACAGTTTGCAAACACTGCAACGCCTCTGCAGAAATACGGAGTTATTACGGAGGTTCAGGAAGTAGAGCAAGGGCAATTTAAAATCGTCAGCGAGGTGCCAAGCAAATGTTCTGGCGTTATGGTAACCCACATAGACGGCGCCGTCGAGATAATCCCTCAACAGCAGGCCGAGACGATGATTAGAGACGCCCCTAACGATTTTGGGCTTGGCCTTGGGACGGTGCTTGCCTCAGGGCTGTTCGGCTATATGCTTGGCAGGACATATTTTATCTCGTCGCATGTCTACGCCAACGATAGTATTTACAGGCAGACCCTCGCCAACAAAGCAATTATTACAAGAAAAACCGGACGTGACGACTCCCCGCAATACTCCTTAGGAGGCGGCAGGTATGGCGGTTTGCATGGAGGTGGCATCGAAGTAGGTGGTGTCCCGGCAGGCGGCAGATATGGCGGCAGAGAATCCTACGGCAAAGCCGGTACAGGCATGAAACGCGGAGGTTTCTTTTCAGCGCTTTTCGGCAGATCATCAGGTTAAGAGCCGGTGAAAATCATAAAAATCAATCCCATCCATGAAGGCATTTACAATGAAATAGGCTATACATGGTACCAGACGCCGGGTGCGGCGCCCTCCATAGCCGACGAGCTAGTCTGCATTACCGAGGCCGAAGGCGACAATTATTATAAGGCCGCCGAAGAGCTTTACGATATGTTTATACACGCGGCAGAGTTCGCCATCGAAAACCGTCTGTATCATCTGCTTGACATCGACGAATCCCTCGCCCCTATGATTGAGCATACATGGGAGGATGAGCGGCATACCCATCTCATAGGGCGTTTTGACCTTGCCGGGGGCATTGATGGAATTCCTATAAAACTTATCGAGTTTAATGCCGACACGCCTTCCCTTATCTTTGAGACGGCAATCATCCAGTGGATGCTCCTCAGGCATAATAAGATGGACGAGACCATGCAGTATAACTCGTTATACGAGGCGTTAAAGGAATCGTTTATAAGAATAAAGGGGCTAAATCCTGAGTTTGCGGGCAGTTTACGAGACATTACCCGCGCCTTGTTCTCATCGCCCGGCGGCTTTGCCGAAGACGAAAACACCGCGCGGCTGATAGAGGAGACCGCGTTTGAGGCGGGTTTTATTACTGATTTCGAGTTTGTAGATAAGGTGTTTTTTTCAAACAGCGATGGAATCTTCTTAAAAGACTCAGAGCGTTACTATAGGTACGACTACTGGTTTAAACTACTGCCATATGAGTTTATAAGCCTCTATGAACCGGAACTGGCGTCAATACTTACCGATGTGCTGAGAAATGAAAAGGCCGTTTTGCTCAACCCGCCCTACGCGCTCCTGTTTCAGTCAAAGGGGTTATTAAAAATACTGTGGGATATGTACCGCGGCCACCCACTGCTGCTTGAGACGTCATTGCAGCCTTTGTTGGGTAAATCATACGTAGAGAAAAAGACACTTGGAAGGGAAGGGCAAAACGTCTCAATTATAGATAAAACAGGAAGGACTGTCCTGTCTAACGACGGCGAATACGGCGCGTATCGAAGCGTATATCAGGAGTATGCACGATTTCCCAAGGACAACGAGGGGAGGTTTTACCAGGCCGGCGTATTTTTCTCATACGAGCCATGCGGGCTGGGCTTCAGGAGAGAAAAGGGTATAATCCACAACAATTCCCCGTTCGCCGGCCACATCGTCGAAGGTTGATGCGTTTGAGTGTTATTGCCCCTGAGTATTATTGCCCCTGAGTGTGTTAAGATCATCTAATGAAGGTTTTCATTACAGGCGCTACGGGTTTTGTAGGAAGTCGGCTTTGTAAAAAGCTGCTGGATGAGGGGATTGAGGTAATCGCGCTAATAAGAGGAGGGGAAATCAGCAATGCCCTTCCCTCCGGGGTTACGCCTATCATCGGTAATCCTATGGAGGATGGCAGTTGGTATGAAGCCGTGGCTGATTGCGATATTGCGATAAACCTTGCAGGTTCCCCAATATTTACACGGTGGAGCGAACAGTCCAAAAAACTAATAAGAGAAAGCAGGGTGTTTACTACTCGTTCCTTGGCCAATGCGCTTATCAGGCACAGAGAGGGTAAAAAGACGGTCTTAATCAGCACCTCTGCAACCGGTTATTACGGCAATACGGGTGAGGATTTGGTTGATGAGCACACCCCTGCGGGCAGTGATTTTTTAGCAAAGACGGCGCAAGAGTGGGAGTCATCAGCAATGGCGGCCAAAAGTGCCGCCAGAGTGGCAATAACAAGGTTTGGAGTTGTTTTAGGTAAAAACGGCGGTGCATTAAAGGCTATGCTGCCTGCATTTAAATTAAATCTTGGCAGTCCTTTGGGAAGCGGAAGGCAGTGGTTTCCGTGGATACATATTGATGATCTCCTCGAAATATTTATCTTTATCATAAAAAACGATAAAATTGAAGGCCCGATAAATTGCACGTCACCGGAAACTGTGAGCAATCGTGATTTTTCACAGGCTTTGGCGGCAGCGTTGGATAAGTCTTATTTTTTGCCCCCAGTGCCGGAGTTTGTCCTAAAGCTGGCCTTGGGAGAGGTCAGCACTGTGGTTTTACAAGGTCAGCGAACCGTCCCTCAGAAACTTCTTTCCAACGGGTTCAGATTTAAATATACGGGCATTGACAGCGCATTAAGAGATATTGTCAGCGATAAGTAATCAGAGGTGTAATGCGTTTGACCTTGGGCTTGAAAAATGGGTCTCTCCGGGCTTGAAAATATTTATTTCATTATAATATAATAGATCTATGAGAAAGTTACTTATTGTATTGGCGGTCATAATTGTATTTCCGTTGTTGCCGTTGTTTTTGCCCATAGCGCTGGTTTACCTCTTGGCGGCTGTGAATATGAGTAAAGGCTATGGCAAGATGTTTTGCGGCGGCGTAAAGCCGTCTACGAAGGACGTGATAATTGAGGCTATGGCATCCAAAGGGATACCAATTCCCTCATGGCTGCTGTCCAAGCAAAAATCCTGCTGATAGACCGCGTCACAACAGCCTTTAACCGGAGTACCGAAGCCGCCAACAGGCGGCAGCCCAAATTCAACAGATAAAACATGTGCGAGAATACGGGGTGAAGGGGGATTATCCCCCTTCGTCTTTAATCTTTTAATCCTTTGCCCTGCGCCTCTGTGGTCACTCTTTCGCCTGTTTTGGTTTCGGGCGTTTGTTTGCCTGAAGGATTTTTTTCCTTATGCGTATGGAGTTGGGCGTAACCTCTACGAGTTCGTCTTCTTTGATAAATTCAAGGGCTAAGTCGAGGTTCATCGGGCGTGGAGGGACGAGCAGGAGGGCGTCGTCTGCCCCTGAGGCCCTCATGTTGGTCAGCTTTTTTTCTTTGACTATATTTACATCGATGTCGTTTTCCCTTGAGTTTTCCCCGACTATCATGCCTTCATAGACTTGGGTGTTTTCTGCGGTGAACATGGTGCCGCGCGGCTGCAGGTGGAATATGGCATATGCCGTAGCCCTACCCGCCCTGTCGGCAATGAGCGCGCCGGTTTGGCGTCTCGTCAGAGAACCCTGCCACGGCTCATAGCCGTCAAACAGATGGTTTAACAGTCCTGTCCCTCTGGTATCGGTCAAAAACTGTGAGCGAAACCCTATCAACCCCCTCGATGGTATCCTGAATTCCAGCCTCACGCGGCCAAATCCATTGTTGTGCATCTTCGTCATGCGGCCTTTTCTCATCCCTATCTGCTTTGTAATCACGCCGACATAGTCCTCGGGGATGTCTATAACAAGTATTTCCATCGGCTCATGAAGCACGCCGTCGATGTCCTTTGTAATCGTGGTGGGCATCCCTACGGAAAGTTCATAGCCCTCGCGGCGTATCATCTCAATTAGAATCGCAAGCTGCAACTCCCCTCTGCCCATCACTTCAAAACTATCCATATTCGAGAAATCAACCCTTATAGATACGTTATAGAGGAGTTCCTTCTCAAGCCTTTCGCGCAGCTGCCTGGACGTTACGTATTTTCCTTCCTTTCCGCCGAACGGGGACGTGTTTACGGAGAAAACCATAGAAATCGTCGGTTCGTCCACCTTTATACGCGGCAGTGCCCGCGGGCTTTCGTAGTTTGACACCGTGTCGCCTATATTGATTCCCTCAATGCCGGACAGGGCTATGATGTCGCCCGAACAGGCCTCTTTTGACTCTATCCGCCCAAGCCCCTCAAACGTAAACATCGACGTTACCTTTGTCTTTGATAGCTCATTTTTTTCCAGCAAGACCGTGACCATATCTCCCACCTTCACAGTACCGGAGAATATTTTCCCTATCGCAAGGCGCCCGACGTAGTCGCTGTAGTCAATGTTTGTTACCAGCATCTGCAGGATTTCGTCTCTTTTATCGTCCGGCGGGGGGATCCTCTCTAATATGGCCTCAAACAGGGGCTTCAGGTCTCCGGCATTATCTTCGGGATGGAGTGCGGCGGTTCCTGACTTCGCGTTTGTATAGACAACAGGGAAGTCCAACTGATCTTCTACCGCGTCGAGATCTATGAATAAATCATATACCTCATTCACAACGGCCTGAATCCTGGCGTCCGGGCGGTCGATTTTGTTTATCACAACTATCTGCGGCAGCTCAAGCTCAAGGGCCTTCTTTAGCACAAAGCGCGTCTGCGGAAGCGGCCCCTCTGAGGCGTCCACTAACAAGAGCACACCGTCAACCATCTTAAGCGTCCTCTCGACCTCGCCGCCAAAGTCCGCGTGTCCCGGCGTATCGACGATATTTATCTTCACGCCCTCATAGAAAACGGCGGTGTTTTTAGCCATTATGGTTATACCGCGCTCGCGTTCAAGCTCATTGCTGTCCATGGCTCGTTCCTGAACCTTTTCATTGGAGCGAAATACGCCCGACTGTCTGAACATGGCGTCGACTAATGTCGTCTTGCCATGGTCAACGTGGGCGATTATCGCGATATTTCTTATGTCTTGTCTCTTCATTTTTTTTCCTGTTCACCTTTAGATTTAGTCTAACCTGTATATTAAACTAACCGGACGTTAAACAGCAAATAGTTTTTCTAAATATCAGCAATTCTCAATGAACGATCTGAGAGCGTGAGTTTGGTGTAATATTTGTCATGGGAAGCAGGCATAGGATCAATTTTGCAAAAAATTGGCTTAAATATTACTTTAGGCTGACTGAAATATGT
>JADFXO010000109.1 GCA_015233485.1 Nitrospirota bacterium | reverse complement strand
ATGCCCTCATATTTTGCAATCGCGCGATTCGCCAGACCGATAGACGGGATTAACGCCTCCAGGTTCACCCCCGTTGTCAGGGAAGTTTATTAGGGATATACGGTTTCATTTTGTGTAAAGCATTCTCCTTTTTATTTTACACAAAGTCATTAAGTTATGCGCCCCCTGTCACTCCTTGTCTTTTTCGGCGACCTTGCCGATGCCGACTATGGCGTTTTCCTTGCCGACATCCATTACCTTTACACCCTGCGTGTTTCTGCCTATGACGTTAATGGCGTCGACGGATGTGCGAATCATCTTGCCCGCCTTTGTGACTATCATTATTTCGTCTTCGTCTCTTACCTGCAACAGGCCTATTACATTGCCCCCTTTTTCGGTAACCTTTATAGAAATAACCCCATGCCCGCCGCGGCTCTGAACATTATATTCATTGGTCTTTGTCCTTTTTCCAAAACCCAGCTCCGTAACGGTCAGAAGCGACGTCCTCTCTTCAATAACCTCGGCGGCTACGGCCTCGTCCCCTTCCCTTAGTCTTATGCCTCTTACCCCCCTTGAGCTTCTCCCCGTCTGTCTTACGTCGTCTTCGTTAAAGCGAATCGCTATGCCAAAGCTGCTGCCAATAAGTATGTCTGACTTTCCATCTGTCACCCTTACGGCTATCAGCTCGTCGTCATCATCTATGTTTATGGCAATAACACCCTTGCCGCGAGGGTTGCTGAACTCTTTCAGCTCAGTCTTTTTTACTATCCCCTTTTTTGTAAACATCATTAAATACCCTGTGTCGAAGCCTTTTACGGGCAGGGCTGTGGCGATTTTCTCGCCCGATTGCAGTTGAAGCAGATTCACTATGGCCTTGCCCTTGGCAGAGCGGCCGGCCTCAGGTATCTGATAAATCTTCTGCCAGTAGAGCCTGCCCAGATTCGAGAAAAACAGGATATAGTCATGCGTGGAGCCGATAAACAACTGCTTTACGTAGTCCTCTTCGCGCGTCTCCATGCTCAGGGAGCCTTTGCCCCCGCGGCGCTGCCTGCGATACTCGGAGATGGGATTTCTCTTTATATAGCCATTGTGCGATACGGTAATTACCATCTCCTCTTCGGTAATCAGGTCCTCAATAGAGATTTCCTGGATGTCGGAGACTATTTCAGTGCGCCGCGCATCAGAGTATTTGTCATTTATCTCAGTGAGTTCAGCCCGGATTATCTCGTCGATGAGAGCGGCGCTGCCCAAAATCGCCATAAGCCTCTCTATCTCTTTTATCACCTCGTTATATTCACTTACGATTTTCTCTCTCTCAAGGCCGGTGAGGCGCTGCAGGCGCATATCCAGGATAGCGGCGGCCTGTATCTGCGTCAGCGGAAATGATGTGGTCAGGCCTAGTTTTGCCTCATCGGGCGTCCTTGCCGCCCTGATTAGTTTTATTATCGCGTCGAGGTTGTCAATGGCTATCTTCAGCCCCTCTAATATATGGGCGCGCTCCTGCGCCTTTCTGAGGTCAAACCGCGTCCTTCGGATGATAACATCCCTTCTGTGCTGCAAAAACTCCGAAAGAATTCGCTTAAGGCCCATCACATGCGGCTGCCCGTGAGATAACGCCAGCATTATTATCCCAAACGTCACCTCCATCTGCGTATGCTTATAGAGGTTATTCAATACCACCTGGGGCATTTCATCTCTCTTGAGTTCGATTACTACCCTTATCCCATCCCTGTCAGATTCGTCCCTGAGGTCGGAGATGCCCTCTATCTTTTTCTCACGCACGAGTTCGGCGATTTTCTCCATTAATCGGGCCTTGTTTACCTGATAGGGCATCTCATCGATTATTATGCTCTCGCCGCCTCTGGAGCGCTGCTCAAAGGAGGCCTTTGCCCTTACGCGGATTTGCCCCCTGCCCGTCTCGTATGCGTCCCTTATTCCCTTAAGGCCAAAGATTATTCCGCCTGTGGGGAAGTCCGGCCCTTTGATATAGCGCATCAGCGCCGGCACATCTGTCTCCGGGTCGTCAACCAGCCTTATCAGCGCGGCTGTCACCTCGCCAAGGTTGTGCGGGGGGATGTTTGTTGCCATACCTACGGCTATGCCCGCGGCGCCGTTTATTATAAGATTCGGTATTGTGGATGGCAGGACAAGCGGCTCTTCTGTGGTCTCGTCAAAATTGGATTGGAAGTCCACCGTCTCCTTGTCAATGTCGCGCAGGAGTTCCTCGGCAATCTTCGCCAGACGCGCCTCTGTATATCTGTATGCCGCCGCCGGGTCGCCATCCATCGAACCAAAGTTCCCCTGCCCGTCAATAAGCGGGTAGCGCATGTTAAAATCCTGAGCCAGCCTCACAAGGGCGTCATATACGGCGCTGTCGCCGTGGGGATGATATTTCTTCAACACCTCGCCTACGACACCCGCACACTTGGAGTACCTCCTTGTTGAGAGCAGTCCCTCGCGAAACATCGCGTAGAGAATCCTCCTCTGAACCGGTTTCAGGCCGTCTCTGACCTCAGGCAGCGCCCTGCCTATGATTACGCTCATGGCGTAGTCAAGGTAGCTTACCTTCATCTCCTCTTCAATGCTTACTTGTATGGTGGACATCTTAAATTATCTCCTGTGTGTTTAAATATCTATGTTACGGGCCTCAAGGGCATGTTTTGTTATAAAATCCTTCCTTGGCTCTACCTGGTCTCCCATCAATATCGTAAACAGCCCGTCAGACTGCACCGCGTCCTCTATGGTTACCTGAAGCAGGATGCGCATTTCCTGGTCCATCGTGGTCTCCCAGAGCTGCTGGGGGTTCATCTCGCCAAGACCTTTGTAGCGTTGGATGTTCAGGCCCTTTTTTGCCGACTTCATAATGAAATCAAGCAGTTGCGCCGTAGTATCAAACTGCTGCTCCTGCCCCTGATACCAGAGCGTATATGGCGGCTCTCCCAGTTCCTCTACAATAGTGTAATATGACCTCAGTTCCTTAAACTCCGGGCATCGGACGAACTCCGCGTTCAGATTCAGCACGTTTGACTTTCTGGTTATCGACGCGGAGTGGCTTAGGTGTTCAGCGTCAAACTCAACCTCGCCGGTCTCAGTTTCCGCCAGCTCTTCTTTTAACTTCGACATTAAATTTACCAATGCCGCCTCGTTTTTCAAAACTGCTTCCAAATCTGCTGTTCGGAGCAGGTATTTTAACACCTCGGCGTCTTTACGCCGCCGGCAGTGCCACTCTATGAGCTTCTCAAAATTCACAAGACGCTTTAAATATGGTAAAAAAGCCCTCCCCTTTATCCTGTTGCCCTTTACTTCTACCTCCAGTTCGGTTGTGACCAGCTCATAGAGCATGTCATGGAGTTCGGAGTCGTTTTGAATGTACTTCTCTGTCTTGCCCTTTTTTACCTTGTAAAGCGGGGGCTGGGCAATATAGAGATAGCCGCGTTCTATTACCT
Source organism: Nitrospirota bacterium (assembly GCA_015233485.1). Lineage (GTDB taxonomy): Bacteria > Nitrospirota > Thermodesulfovibrionia > Thermodesulfovibrionales > Magnetobacteriaceae > Magnetominusculus. Next base: position 7,206 of record JADFXO010000109.1, on the reverse strand, counting down.
CAGGCATTTGGCGGTAAAAAAATGTCAGCAGTAGTGTGCGGATGTGGGCGCCGTCAACATCCGCGTCCGTCATAAGGATAACCTTGTGGTAGCGCAGCTTCGCAACATCAAACTCATCTGAGCCGATGCCCGTGCCGAGGACGGTTATGAGTATTCGAATCTCCTCAGAGGAGAGCATCTTATCGAATCTGGCCTTCTCGACGTTCAGGATTTTACCCCTTAGGGGCAGGATTGCCTGAAAGCGCCGGTTGCGGCCCTGCTTTGCCGAACCTCCGGCTGAGTCGCCCTCTACGATAAATATCTCACTCAGGGCGGGGTCTTTCTCAGAGCAGTCGGCAAGTTTGCCGGGCAGGCCGAGGTCCTCAAGAGCGCCCTTTCTGCGTGTCAGCTCACGTGCCTTGCGTGCGGCGTCGCGTGCCCTCAGGGCCTGGACGGCCTTGTCTATAATCTTCCTTGCCGCCGATGGGTTTTCCTCAAAGTACACGCCTAGCGCCTCGTTCGATATCGACTCCACTATGCCCTTGACGTCGGTATTGCCGAGTTTCATCTTTGTCTGCCCCTCAAACTGGGGATTGGGCAACTTTACGCTTATCACCGCGGCAAGGCCTTCTCTTACGTCTTCCCCTGAGAGCGAGCCTGTCTTTAAGAGGCCGGTTGAGGAGATATATGTGTTAGTGCTCCTGGTAAGGGCCGCCTTAAAACCGCTCAGGTGTGTGCCGCCTTCTCTTGTGTTGATATTATTTGCGAAGGAATATATTAGTTCCGCATAACCGTCGTTATACTGCATCGCTATTTCTACTATCACGCCGTCTTTTTCCCCGTATATATACAGAGGTTTGTCCTGAATGACGCTTTTGTTTACATTTATATGCTCAACGAAGGAGACTATACCTCCGGAATATACAAATTCATTCTTTTTGTCAGTTCTCTCGTCTTCAAGCGTTATCCTCAGGCCCTTGTTCAGAAAGGCGAGTTCTCTGAGCCTTTGTGATAATACATCGAATGAAAGCTCTGTGGTTTCAAAGACATGGGGGTCTGGTTTGAAGATTATCTTCGTCCCCTTTCTTTGAGTCTGCCCGACCATCTTAAGGCCTTCACATGGAAAACCCCTCTCAAAGCGCTGCTGATAGACCTTGCCATCCCTTCTTATCTCAAGCTCAAGCCATTCGCTTAGGGCGTTTACCACAGAGACACCAACTCCATGCAGGCCGCCTGATATTTTATAGGCCGATGAGTCAAACTTGCCCCCGGCGTGCAGCTCCGTAAGGACTATCTCCGCGGCGGTTCTGCCTTCGGGGTCGCCGGCATGTACGTTTGTTGGAATACCCCTGCCATCGTCTATGACCGAACAACTGCCGTCGTGGTGCAACATTACTTCAATGTTCTGACAATGCCCCGCGAGGGCCTCGTCAACGCTGTTATCCACTACCTCGTACACAAGATGGTGAAGGCCATCGACGCCGGTTGAGCCGATGTACATAGCAGGGCGTGTCCTTACACCCTCAAGCCCCTTAAGTATTTTTATAGACTCCGCCTGATAGTTATCCTCTAACGGCGGCTTACCGGCATTTTCCACCTCTGATTTATTTCCGGCACCTTTTTCAACATCACCCATTATTTTACCTCTGATTGTTTTAAACGGATTTTTTTACCTTCTTCATTAAAACGCCGCCGGTGTCAGTCTGAAAGATCATCTTTCTGCCCTGATTTCCACCAACATCCGAGCTGATGATTCTTATGCCCTCATCAGATAATACGTCCTCGGCTATGAGAATGTTTCTCTCCCCCACGTTTAACAGCCCTGAGCTTGACGCCATCAACGCCGCCCCCCCGAAGACCTTTGCCTGTAAATTCTTCTTCGCGCAGCCGAAGGAAAACATCTTCTCAAGCAATTTCGTTATCGCAATGTTGCCAAATTTCGGCGTGGGAAGCCCCTCTCCGTTCCATAGCGGAAGCAGATAGTGATTCATCCCGCCTATTTTCAATACAACGTCCCAAAAACATACCGCTACACAAGAACCTAAAATCGTCGTAACGGCCGTAGCGTCCTTGTCGGCATAAAGCGTGCCGGGATATAAAAAATGCTCTTTCACGGTCAGAATTTCTCCTCTTCGTCATCAAAGATAAACTCGTTACCCTCGCTGGAGAATCCCTCCGTTTCCGCCCCCGACGCCTCAGGGATAGATATCGAAAACAGGCTGCCAATCCCTTTGACGCTTGACACTGTAATCTCGCCACCCAGCAAATCCACAACTGCCTTTGCTATGCTGAGGCCCAGGCCATGCCCCCTGTGTGTCTTTGTCGAGCCGGTCTCAAGCTGCCTGAACCTGTCGAATATAATCTCTAAATCTGCGGATTCCATACCAATTCCGTTGTCTTTCACATCGATTTTGAGGCTACCGCCATCAGTGCACAGCTTCACTTCCACTTTACCGCCCTCGTTATTAAATTCTATCGCGTTGGACAAGAGATTAGATACGATTACACTGAGTTTTTCAGGGTCTGACTTAAAAAATATCTCCGGGTTGTCTTCCCCAAGCCAGTCGTAAATCATTTCTACCGTTATGTTTTTGCTCTCTGCGTAAGGCTTGAAGGATGAGATTATATTGTTTAACAGAGTAAGCACATCGACGATTGAGACCCCTATGGATGTCTCGCCGGATTCAATTTCCGCCGCCGCGAAGATGTTTTTGATCTGAAAGTCCAGGTGAAAGGACTCCTCGTGAATTATTGATATGGCGTTTTTCATTGTGTCGAAGTCGATTTCAGGCGAGCTGATAAGCTGCTGAGAGAGGCCTAAGATAGCGGTCAGCGGGTTATTTATCTCGTTTCTGATATTCGATAGAAAATTACTCTTAATGGCCTCCGAATCTTCAAGTTTCTTGTTGATTTTCACAAGTTTTTTCGTCATGATCTTTAAATCGAAAAGCGCGTTCTCGTTTTCCTGAAAACGTTTTTTCAACTCATCAATCAGTTCCTGATTAGTCAGTCTGCTCATAAACAACCTCCCCTCCTATATTCTCATCGGCATCAACACGCATTTATAGTCCTTGTTGCCCTCTTCAAGCACCAACGTCGGCGTCAGTGTGTCAAGAAGCTCCATAATAACATTTTGTGACTTCATGGAGGCAACGGCCTCCATCACATATCTTGAGTTAAAGCCCAGCGAAATCGGCTCCCCTTCAAATCCAACTTTCAGCCCGTCCTGCGCCTCTCCCATCTCCGGGTCTGTGGCGAACACATTCATCTGATCTTTTTCTATCTCCACCCGCACGACACGGCTTTTCTCTCTGCCGATTACCGATACCCTCTTTAGGGTCTTTATAAACTCCTCCCTGTCGATGAGGACAGATTTATCGTTATTTGCCGGTATGACCTGCTCATAATTCGGGTACGTGCCTTCAATCAACTTCGTGAGAAACTCCTTGTCGCCAAGTAAAAATCTTATGTGGTTCTTTGCTATCTCAAACCTGACGTCCTCCTGCTGTCCGGCTAAGAGCCGTCTTAATTCCATCACGGCCTTTCTCGGCAGTATGGCCTTTATTTCCTCTACGCCCTCGTCCATTTCCATGTCAGCGTAAACAACAGACAGCCTGTGGCCGTCCGTACCGACCAGGACAATCTTTTTATCCGGTCCAAGCACGTGAAACAACACACCGTTGAGGGCATACCGGGGGTCGTTTTCACCCGCGCAGTATATTGTCCTGTCGAGCATGTCCACAAGTTTTTCCGGCTGGATGGTAAAACTTATCTTATCCTCCAAAGAGGGCCAGTGCGGGTATTCGTCCGGATTTAACGCCGCTATCCTGTATGAACTCTTCCCTGACTTCAGCTTTACCCAGTTTATGTCATCGTCTTCTATACGAATATCGCCGGGGGCCTCTCTTGATATTTCAAAGAGCTTCTTGGCCGGCATGCATATAACGCCTGATTTTTCGATGTCTAATATCTCTATCGGTTCCCTGATTGCCATTTCGAGGTCGGTGGCATAGACTGTGCTTTTTTCCCTGCCCACCTCCAAAAGAAAGTTGCTGAGTATCGCTATGGTAGTCTTTTTCTCGGCAATATTCTGAATATCTCCAAGCCTCTTGTAGAGTTCATCTTTCGATATTGTTACTATCATATTGTAAATCTCCTTACGGTTTTATTTTATTTATAAGATATTCGGCCATTTTATTGAACTCCTCGTCTTTTTCCATCTTAGCATCTATCTGCTTACAGGCATAAATAACTGTGGCGTGGTCTTTTCCTCCAAAGGCCTTGCCTATGTCGCCCAAAGACAACTCCGTCAGCTTTTTTGTTATGTACATGGCCATCTGCCTTGGCAGGGCTATCTCCTTCGTCCTTTTCTTCGATTTTAAATCCGGCAGCTTTACGCCAAAATATTCGCACACCACCTTTTGTATGTGGTCTGTGGTAACCGGTTTTAACTCATCTGTAAAAATATCCTTAAGCACCTCTTTTGCCAGGGAGACATTTATCGGCCTTCCTGTCAGATTGGAGTGGGCGGCCAGCTTTATCAAACACCCCTCCAGCTCCCGAATATTCGACTTCACCTTCGTTGCGAGGAAGTATACCATATCATCGGGCAGGATTATCCTGTGAACCTCGGCCTTTTTCTGCAATATCGCCATCTTCAGCTCCACCGATGGCGGTTGTATGTCGGCTATCAGGCCCATTGTGAAACGTGATTTCAGCCTGTCTGTTATATCAGACAGCTCTTTGGGCGGCCTGTCGCTTGATATAACAATCTGTTTCTGTTTCTCATAGAGCGCGTTAAATGTATGAAAAAACTCTACCTGAGTCTGCGTCTTATTGGCGATAAACTGCACATCATCAAGCAGCAATATATCGACCGTCCTGTATTTCTCCTTCAAATCGCTCATCTTCTCATGCCTGATGGCGGAGACGACCTCGTTTGTAAACTGCTCTGACGATACGTATATAATATTGGCGTTTGGCAGCGTGTCGGCTATCTTGTTTCCTATCGCGGTGATTATATGTGTCTTTCCAAGTCCGACATCTCCATATATAAAAAGCGGATTATACGTCTTTCCTAATGAATCGCTCACTGCGAGGGCTGCCGCGTGGACAAATTGATTTGACGGGCCGACGACAAATGTCCCGAATGTGTATTTGGGGTTTAAAAAAACCCCTTGTTTGCAAGCCTAGTCTTTCGTGTTTGTGTGACTGTGGTGACATAATCTGCCGCCGGTTCCTGGTCTACCTTAAACCGGACATTTATGTTGTCCTTTGCGGTCCACTCAAAGGCGTCGCTTATCAGACGCGGGTAATTGTCTTCAATCCACTCCCTGAAAAACCTGTTAGGCACTGACAACAGCGCATCATTGTCTTTTAACTCAAGCAGTTTTATTGGCTTAAACCACAAATCATACGTGGATTTGCCGACCTTTCTCTCAATAAAATCAAGACAGTCCTTCCATGTATTTCCTATATCCATACGCCGCCTGAACCTGCCTGTTTTGAATATATTACTAACATGTTACCAACAATTGTTAATAACTCCTTTATATTTCTTGTATAACTCCTTGATATATTGTTCATAAATCCCAACCTGTACGGGTATGTGGATAACTATCAAAAAAACGCCTGTTTCCTAACACAGCCGCTAACACGATAAACCCCGGCCAACTCCCGAATTATCAGGCATCTCTCCGCGTTGTTCTAGTTCCCAACACACACTACTGCTACTACTATTTATATATATAAAAAGAGTAGTAATAGTACTACCCTGTTTTCTTCCAGAATAAGTACTCTTTGATAAAGGCATCAATATCTCCATTTAAGACTGCGTTGACGTTTCCGGATTCATAACTTGTCCTGTGGTCTTTTACCAATCTATAGGGCTGCAATACGTAAGAGCGTATCTGATTTCCCCACTGAATGTTCTTTTTGTCGCCGACGATTCCCTCCATCTTTTTACCCTGTGCCAGGATTTCCCTGTCGTAAAGCCTTGATTTCAAGATACTCAACGCCCTTTCCTTGTTTCTGTGTTGTGAGCGCTCATTTTGACAGGATACCACAATACCACTTGGGGCATGGGTAATGCGCACGGCGGATGACACCTTGTTGATATGCTGCCCGCCGGCCCCGGACGCCCTGAACGTGTCGATTCGTATATCTTCTTCTTTTATCTCTATCTCGACTTCTTTTTCGACGTCCGGATAAACAAGGACGGCGGCAAAAGAGGTATGCCTTCTCTTGTTGGCGTCAAACGGGGAGATGCGCACGAGCCTGTGTACGCCGACCTCCGGCTTCAGATAGCCATAGGCATATGGGCCGTTAAACGTGATGGTAGCACTCTTTATGCCTGCCTCATCCCCGTTTAGAATATCTATAACCTCTGTCTTAAAGCCGTTTTTCTCGGCCCATCGAAGGTACATCCTCATGAGCATTTGCGCCCAGTCCTGGCTTTCTGTGCCTCCGGCGCCCGGATGGATGTCCATGATGGCGTTATTAATATCAAGTTTATGTGAAAGCAGGTGTTTAAGCTCCAGTTTCTCTATCTTTATCTCAGTGGTTTTTAGTTTCTCTTCTATATCCTTGACAAACAACTCGCCGTCCTCTTCGCTGAGTACGGAAAGCGAATCAAACAAGTACCTTACGTCGCCCTCTACATCACCGTAAGAAGATACAACATCCTCAATATACGATTTCTTCTTTTGAAGCTCGTTAAGACGCTCGTACGACGACCACGTGCCGCTTTGAGAGAGGGTCTCGTCTATTGCCTTTATCTCTTTGAGCAGATTATCTATTTCAAAGATAACCTCTTAGGTATGAGATTTTTTCTTCCAGTGGTTTGACTTTCTCTTTCAGTTCAAGTTCGATAATCATTGCCGCCTTCTCCTTTTTCTTAACAAATTTACAATAACCGCCAGATTTAAAATATTGCATATATGGACAAATACGCTCCCAAAAAGAGAATAAAACGTAATAGCCGGGTTTGTATAAATATCTCTCGTTAAAACGGCCTTTGTAAAAAGCTCCGTCTTTGCCGCTACCGCCCCCGTGCTGTCTATAAAACCGGATATGCCGGTATTAGCTGAGCGCACCACCGGCTTTCTGTTTTCGACTGCCCTGAACACGGCCATTATAAAGTGCTGATACGGGCCGGATGTACGTCCAAACCACGCGTCGTTTGTAATAGTGACGATAAAATCTCCGCCATATCTGTAAAATGCCCCG
>JADFXO010000108.1 GCA_015233485.1 Nitrospirota bacterium | reverse complement strand
TTGGGATTGATGAAAAATGTTGACCCTATCCGACCTGTAAATGTATGATAACTCTGTCCAGTGTAAAGACGATTTCTCAGGTGGTCGACATGACCGGAACAGATGGTCGGTTTCGCCGGAATACGCACCTGTCCAGTCTTCGGGCGGCGGGGTCATTTCAAGGCGTTCAATCTCTTCTATGTATTTCTTGCTTGGCCCGTCGCCGGGTGAGCTGTTTAGGGATTGTTTGAAGGCTTCCAGTGCATCGTCCCAGCGGCGTTGTTTGTATAAACTCAGGCCGTCCTCAAATTGCCTGAACATATCGAGCCTTTCCTCATCCACCGTGCACATCCCTGCGATTAACTCGTGGTATTGCTGCGGGTTGCCCCTGAGGCCGTCCGCGAACTAGTCGCTAAAGGGACACATCCCATTTAATCGTTGGAAGTCATATTGTTAATAATTGGGATGTGTCACTTTTATTACTCTTTTATTACTCTTACTTTTCTTTTATTATTTTCTGAGTGACCACATACCGCAATTAACACCAAATATCTCTATAGCCTTCTTATTAAAAGTCATCGTCATCCTCCTTGTTTATGTGGTAATGTCTTTGGATATTACAGCATCTCACATATCAAAATATAAGTGGTATCATAACCCCCAGTGTCATATCGTGCGTTGGTTCCTCTGATTCTTTTATATATCTCTCCTTTAGGAGATACATACGCAACAGGCAGATTTTCAAAGTATTTCTCTCCTTTTTCGCCCTCTCTTGCCCATATCAATATATCTTTCAATCTCCAGTCGTAAACCATCCCGGGGATAACCTTTGAAAGGTGTTCACCATTTATTCTAAGCTGCCAATGGCGGTCCTCATCGAATACCAGATAAAATCGCATCTTTACATATGAGCCGCTCTCAATTCCCTTAGAAAGTCTATTATGAATTGAGAAGGCGTATATTCCACAGTCAAATACCAATACAGTATCGCCTCCATATTTGTCTATGGTAAATATTTTGCCTACCCCCTCATAGTAATTGATATCAAGTTTCTTTAACGACCTTGTCGCACTTTGAGATGGCTCCATTTGAATACTTATAAAAGTTAACGCACTGCCAAACGTATCCCCAACATAGTAGTCTTCATATTCCCTAAGTGACATTCCACCACAATTAATACCAAATATCTCTATAGCCTTCTTATTAAAAATCATTGTTATCCTCCTTGTTTTTTTATAACTTGTTTTATTATACACAAGTAAACTAACTATCGGACATAGTTTGTTCTCTATCGTTAGTAACCTCCTGTTTTTATCTATTGAGATACTGGTAGTTGTATTTAGTATCCTTCCTTCCACATCGTCACAAAAGTCATTTTCTTGTTAGCAGGGTCGATTCTATAAATCATATGTATAACCCCATCTCTTTGTGGTACTATGTACTCAACCGATTCAGAAGCCTTATCCGCAGTTATTGGTTGGAACTTAACGTTACCGGATTTAATCGCCTCGTCACGATACTTCGGTATATTTTGATAATCCTCCTTTGTCAGAGCCACATTTGTCTTGCCTTGTTGTAGCAAATCAGGGCGTTGTGACTCAGGAAGGCTGTGCTTAGGCCTTACTGTCTCTCCTTGCGCTGCTCTTTCCTGGCTGATTCCTTTTTTAACATCGTCAGGGCCATGTCCCATAATTGAATGCTCAAGTTTTTCATACGTAGCCTCTGTTTTATATCCGTCGAAGGTAGTTGATGAACCTGCCCTTTTAGCCAAACGGTTCAACTTCTCCGCCTGTTCAGCGCTTAGATCTCCTGTAATTGATTTCGTTATTTTCTTTAGCTCTTCAGGCTTGGAATAATATCCCTTCGTCGCTATATCGTCGAACATTTCTCCAAGTTTACTTCTCATTTTGCCGTCTAACATTGCCTTTTTAATTGTCTCCCCGGCCTTTGCTATCTCTTCAGGTGATTTGCCTCTGACCACTCCTAAGGCTAGCGCGGCGAGCGCTATCCCAACCCCCGGTGCGTACCCGGGGAATTTCTCCTCAGCATATTTCGTCAGTGCATCCAGTGATACATCTAAAGCTATGTTGCCAAGAATAGATTTCACAATGGCGGCCACAGTTCCCAGTGACGCAACCACCGCCGCGTCAACAGGGTTTCCTGTGGGATTCGCCTCAAGCGTATCGTAGTCTTTCATAAATGCCTTCTCTTCCTCTGTCCATTGGGAGCGAGGTTTTTTAAGTATTTCCAACGCTCTTTTTTCTTTCTTGTAATCCTCTACGGACTTGCCGCTTGCCTTCGCTTCTTTTTCAAGATTCGCCTCTGATGCGGCCCCGTCCACTGTTGTTTTGTTATCGGATATCTCCATAACACCGGCCTTTTCCATTTTGCACCCCGGCCTTCTACCTTGAAATCTCCCGTGCTCGTCCTTTATCCAACACGTATCTGGCATCGCTCATTCTCCTCTTGATTTGCTTTGATTAATTTTACGCCCTATATAATATGTTCAAAATTCGCATGAATGCACTCTAAAGCCAGTAAATACGCCGGTTTTCTATTCGCATGGATTTCTTGTATGGCGGGTTTTAGTAAAAAACGCTACAAAATTGTATCAGCACAACATTATTGTAGCGCTTAAAGTGATGTCTGAGGCAGTAAGTTATTGATATTAAAATGTAATAATATTTAACAATAAAATATGGAACAAAACATCTTTCAGGGCTACCATTTGTAACATTCTGTTTATCATAGTGCGGTTGCCCCGCACTCCTCTTTCCCAACAGGGTAACTGCACTACATTACCCCGTCTCCCACGCGCCTGTCCAGTCTTCGGGCGGCGGGGTTGTTTTAAGACGTTCAATCTCTTCTATGTATTTTTTGCTTGGCCCGTCGCCGGGTGCGCTGTTGAGACATTGTTTGAAGGCCTCCAGCGCAGCGTCCCAGCGGCGTTGTTTGTATAAACTCAGGCCATCCTCAAATTGCCTGAACATTTTTAGCCTTTCCTCATCCACCGTGCACATCCCTGCGATTAACTCGTGGTATTGCTGCGGGTTGCCCCTGAGGCCGTCTGCGAACTTGTTTAACCTCACGCTTATTACCTTCTCAATTGACATACATTGATATGTGAGTTTATCCACAATCATCGAACTTCCCATGTCTTCTATTAATAACAGGTCTTTCAGGTTGTCCGAAAGTGACGAGGATGTCTCGTCGCCGGCACAGTTTATCCTCTTGTTTATACTCTCAATGCCTTTTTCAAGCTTATCCGCCATGTCAACGAATGTCTCGGTCTCTGCCTTGCCTATCTTGCCGGTGAGCGCTATGATATGTGCCATCTGATGTTTCAGCGTTATCTTCCAACTTAGGAGCACTGCCTCGTACGGTGTGGACTCATCTTCCAGCGCGCCGTGCAGTTTTGTTATCTCGTTACGAATCTTCATAGGCATCTCTTCCTGTTCATATATTGCCACATGAGACCTCAATTTCCTTTGTAGTTCGTGGATGCTGTCTTCAATGTTGATGATGTGGATTATGTCTTTTATCTGCATATACTGGACAGAAAGCTCCGCCAGTTCAGAAAACATTTGTCGAATCTCTGTCAGTATGGGCAGTTCGGGCAGTGCCTTATTTGTAAAGTAATAGTTATAGCCAAGGATCTTCTCAGGCCTCAGCTTCTTAAACGATTTTATCACAAGCTCAGGGATGGGCCTCTGTTGCCAGTAGGAGAGAAACTTTTCTTTTGTCCATCCCGCCAGTTCATATACGGCGTCAGTGCCGTGATGGGTTTTAATTTCACCAAGGTGTCTTGCGGCTACATAGTCTTTGGCGTCTTCGTAGGTATCGTGCCCAATCATAATCCATGTGTCGAAGATTTTGTTGGCCGGTTCAAGCTCTTCGGCAACTGTGGCGGCCGGGCCCATGGCCGTGTACTGGATGTGCCCCTCTGAACCCATGTTGCCTGCCAAAACCGTTCCCGTGTTTACCCCCATTCGGGCGGTTATCCTTACGCCATACTGAAGGAGTATCATGCGCTGCACGGCGAGCAGTTCCTCTTGTTGATAGAGCGCTGACCAGCAGGCCTTCCACGCATGCCCTGCGTCACTTAGCGGCACGCCGAAGTCTGCCTTTATCGCGTCTCCCTCGTACTTATCGACATAGCCGTCATAGCACATTATAATGTTGCTCATCGGAGTGAGATAGATGTTTAGTATATCTGCCAGCTCCCTCGATGTAACGCCTTCCGAGATGGTCGTAAATCCGGAGACATCTGATGAGAACATCGTCGCACGCTTTAGTTCACCGCCAAGGTTCAGCTTGCCGGGGGTTTTTTCGATGATTTTTAATATCTCCGGCGATACCATCGTGGAAAACATCTGCCTGACCTTTTTGCGTTCATTGCGCTCTTTAAAATACCTGTAAATGACGCCGCCTAAATACGCGCTGAATATGGCAAAAAGCGGCTGCGAAACGGGCATTATAATACCCCGCGACGTAAACAAATACCACGAAAGCGTTAAATATGCGCCCGCCGAAAAAACGGTTATCACGCCGCTCCTTACAGGGGCCATCAGGACTACGAACACAACGATAAAATAAGCCAGCGCGTACGTTATCGCATAAATCAGCAGAGTGGGCGGCTCGTGGAGGAATTTCCCTGTCAGTATGGAGTTCAGCACGTTTATGGGCAGGTCAAGCATCGGGTGGCGCTCCATAAACGGGGTTGGATTTTGTGAGGTCAGGCCGGTTGCCGTAAGTCCGTAAAATATTATCTTATCTTTTAATATCAGCGGGGTTATGCCGCGAACTTTGCCATTAACATCTGTCTCTGATTTGTCGAAATAGAGTGGCCTTACCAATGGTATAGTTTCGTTTTCGAGGTGGAACTTTATCAAATCATAGGCGTCTTTGAGCGCTGCCTCTTCGGCCTCTTTCGGCGTATAAGCAAGCTCCTTTACGGCCTCTTCATAGACGGGCAGTTTTTCGGTCTCGTCATATTTTTGAAGCAGGTAGTTGTTAAATTTGATTTGATTGCCAATCTCCATAAGTTTTCCCGTTGGCTCAAGTTCAAGAGAGTTTAAGGCGTCTTTGACGGTAGAGCCGGTGGAGTTTAGGCGATTCTCTATCAGTGTGGCAATATACACCATATTGGCGATATCATCGCTTTGGTCTTTGGCGGCGTAATGGTGTTTTTGCAGCTCTTTCATAAGTTGGTCGAGGGCGGAGCGGGGGTCTGGCATCGTTTTTAAGTCATATTTCCTAAGCGCATTTTTGGCCTCCTGAAAGACGATAAAAGACGCGGCAATACCAAATGGAACACGCTGAAACGTATCTTTGTACCTGCCTGCCCAGTTTACCAACACCTGTCCTTCCTTGTCGATGGGTATTGTTGCGCTGCCAGCTTTTGCGAATTCGAGCTTAATGGACTTGCCCTGTGTAACCGTAACATTGTCCGCGTTCATCAGTTTTATCGCCGCACCCAGCGGTAGCGAAGGATAAAGTGTATCGTTGAAGCTTGTAATCATCGGGTATCTGAACACAATGCCCTCTTTATCCATAACGATAGAGTTAAAGCCGCCGCCCCGGATAGTCCCGACAATACTTTCGGAAGGGAGAGAGAGTTCGCCAGTCTGGGGCGCTCCATGCGACGGGCCCGGGATGGCTATCTTATTATTCAAAAGCCTGAGGCGTGGGTCGGCTGTAAGAGAGGGGGATATCTGCCCCGTCTGTGTGGACTTTACAGTGTAAAAGACCTGTCCGTAGTCTTTCAGCGAGCGAAAAAAACCGTCGTCGCTGTTGCCGCTGTCTATATATGACATGGTTGAAGCTGCGTTGCCGCTTTCGTAAGCGTTTTTAATCATGTCTTTCAGCAGCCCCGCGGCACTCTCTTCCATCGCATTGTGGGCGGCCTTTGATATGTCTATATCCGTGAATATTATCGCGCGGCTTTTGTAGAGTTTTAATAAGTCCACAAGCGACTTATGCCTGTAAAGCGGCCAGGGCCAGCGTCCCAGCGTCTCAATGGCCTGGTCGTCTATGTCGATGCTCATAACGGCGGGGTCAGTTATGAGTGGCGGCCTTTTTAGAAATGCGGCCTCAAGGGCGGTGTCCTCAAGCCTGTCAAACGCTCCTATTACGCCAAGCAGTGTTGCCATAAGCGATACTACAGTCCCAATGGCAATGACGCTAAAGAGTATTAAAGAGATCTTTCCGGCATATTTTTTTCGAAAATTATCTTTCATTTCTTTGTCTGGACAAATTCCCCCTGCCATAGCTCTGAGGGCGGGTTTTCCTTATAAGAGTCTATCCGGCTGATAAAAGACCGCGCGGGGGCGTCGTCCGGTACATATTGGAGCACCTTTTGAAATATCGCGACTGCCTCATCCCAGCGGCGTTCCCAGTAGAGTTTAAGCGCCTCCTCAAAATATCTGCCGGCGGTCAGGTCATGTTCCGTGGGGGCGCCTGCCAGGGACATCATCTCATGCCACGCTTCGCTTTTGCCCGATAATTTTTTACAGAAATCCCCTGCCATTGCCTGATAGCGGCTTTGCCCATCGTCGATAATGGCATTGAGACGGTGGTTGACCGCGGCCTCCTTACTGGGTATGAAATCTATTAACTCATCGGTACACCTGCGAATGTGTTCGTCCTCAATATGTTCATTCTGAAAGCGTGACAGGAGCATTTCACACTTATATGAGAGTGCCCTGGCCGCTCTGGCAAGCTCCTCTGCGATATCCCCGTCAGGATACTTTATTCCCGCGGGGTCTTCAAGCATTCCCACGATTTTGATTAACTCATCTTGTCTTACGCTTAAATAACCTTGGAGGCCGTCTGTCACTTCTTTATCGGCAAAGTCAGGGCCAGAGAAATCGTGTCCCAGCGTTTCATTTAATTTGTGTTTAAACGCGATTATAGATGTGTGCATTATAGTGACCTCACCTTTCAATTTGCTAACAAGGAGCGGTTCTATAATTGGCAGGCATGCGGTAAGAAATTTCCAAATAGTCTCTGCCAGTGGGTGGGAGGTCTTTTTGTATAGCTTTTCCCACAGATGGAGATAGCCGAATATTTTGCCGGTGGGGCATTTCAACCAGAGGTCTTTTATGTGCGCCGGGACGGGTTTGCCGAAGTGGAGTTTTAAGTATGCCTCCGGCCTCCACCCGATGCACTCGTAAATTGCCAGTGGTTTGGTCTTTCCCTTCAGCAGGAGTTTATCAAGCATGCGAAGGTGGACGAAATCCGATATAACTGGCGCGGCGTCCTCTCCTGTGATGGCATACTTAGAGTTATAGATAAAATTTGCGGCCATAAATCGGGCGGCCACATTTACGGGGTCGCCCATGACGGTGTATTGAAATTTCTCCTCAGAACCCATGTTACCGGCTGAGACATAACCATAGTTAAAGCCCATGGCCACGCTTACCGAAAGTCCGTATGTGGCCTCTGCGTAAAACTTAAAAGCCTCCAAGTCAAGTCTTTGCTCAATCGCGCTGAAGGCACATTTAACCGCGCATAATTCGTCGTCAACCGGGACTCCGAAATCTGCCATGATGACATGCCCTTCATATTTATCTATATATCCGCCATAGTTCATGATTATTTCGCTGTTGGGTGAGAGATAAATACTTAGTAGGCCGGGCAGTTGATCCGGCGATACCTTCCTGATGGCCTCGTTCATGCCGTTTAGGGCAGAGAAGAATACCGCGGCGGCCTTGCGCTGTCCGGTCAGAGAGAAACTGTCCGGGTTTTCCTCCATTGTCTTTAGTACCGCGTTTGATACCATTTTAGCAAATATTGACCTGACCTTTTTCCTCTCCAGAAACATCCTCACAAATTGAGTAACAAGGATGGTGATATACGCAAGGGCCATGCCCATAAGTGGAATGACTAAATCTATCCGGTATCCTTTCATAATCCATAGCTTGTACGTAAGAAACGTGTAAGCCGCCGCGGCCGCCGCCGTTACGGCAAATGTTATTATAACGCCGGCCATAACGCCCGTTACAGCGGCCAATACGGCAAGGGCCAGGGTAATGGCGCCGTTGATTGCACCATGTACAGTGTGCAGAAACTGCCCCGTGAGTATGGAATTGATGGCATTCAGGTGGAAAGACACCATAGGGGCGGAGGCTTCATACGGGGTAGGGTCAAGGTCTATGGTGTTTGTCCCCGTCAGGCCTGCCATAAATATCATGCCTTCCATGTCTACGGGGGAGAAGGCACTGCGCTGTCCCTGTCGCAGCAGCTCCGGTGCGTCCGGGAAATAATACGGGTAGGCCTCTTTGAGCCGGCCCTTAGCGTAAAACCACTTCATGTTTTTCACCGCCTCGGCAATCTGTGGGGCAAAAGGGCTGCTCAAATTGTTCGCGGCAAGGGCGCTGCCGTCCCGATTTTCCTTCAGCCCTTTCTCAATCTGGATAGAGGCCGTGACCACGGCATAGACCCTCTCAAGGGTATCCTCTTTGTTATACGGTTTTAATTGCTGATAAATCTCCGCCTGTGTCATTCCTCTGTCAAGCAATTTGGAGACGAAAAGGGCGGCGGTAATATCGTCAGCAATGGCGCGTCCATTGGCTTGTGTGACGAGCGTGTCTTCCATTAAGTCTGCGTATATATCGTCGTGCAGTTCAGCGTAACTGCTTCCCTCGTATTTCGAGGCGATTTGTTTTGCCCTGATGACGGCGTAGAAGTATGACACGATGTCATAGGGTATGTGTGTGTAGGACTCACGAAATTTGCCTGCCCAGTTCAGGGGCATCTGGCAGCGTGAATCTATGGGGATTGTAATGTCCTGCCGATTGTTGGTGCCGTATTGCAGGGCATTTTTTATTGTTAGGTGCTCCCCCGGGACAATTACCATCTCTGAGAGTTTAAAATCCATAATATGGGAGAGCATTTTTAATATGACAGGGTAGGTCATATAGTTATCATAGCGGCGCAGCATCGTATAGTTTCTCACAATGGAGTCGCTGTCGAGGACTGGCTCCGCATAGCCGGTGCCCTTTGCCGCGGCGATGAACTCCTCAAGCGGCGGGCTGATGTGTATGTCTGAGTATAGGGTGCCCGCGCGAATGCTTTTGGGTATGGGCAGAAAGGTTTTCTCAAGCAGGTTAATTGCGGTGTCTGCTCCGGTATTCGGTGTGCTCGGCCGCTTCAAGCCGGTGTTTTTGCCGGCTGTGCCTTCATTTGCCCTTACAGTGTAATAGCTTAAATAGATATTCCCGAAGTTAGTCATGGCCTCGGCAAATTCCTCGTCATAGGTTCTGAAGGAATCGTCAAGGAGGCGGAGGAATTCGTTTTTGTTTTTGTAACTGCTACCGGCCATGAATTTTTTCATGGTAGAGGGATAGAAGACCGTGTTTTCCCTTTCCACAAAAAAGACATCGAAGGCTGCCGCCCTGGCGTTATAAAATTTAAGCGTATTAACAAGTACCGTGTGCCTTAGGCGCGGCCACGGCCACTGTCCAAACAGATGAAGCGATGAGTCGTCAAAATCTATATAACCCAGCGTTGGGAGGGTTTTTATCTGCGGACGATGTTTGTATCTCATATCGACGGTGTAAAGCTCAAGGTCGGCCGCGAACTGAAACGTCCCCATAATCAGGGCTAACATCCCCATACAAAGGCCAATCAAAATCCCCTGTACAGGTTTGGGAAGTTTTTTTCTTCCCGCGTATTTCTGTATTATATCCAGCATAGCTTATTATCCAGGCCCTATTATATCATAATGTTTTATAGCTGCGTTGAAAGTAGCAATTCCTAAAATAAATAACTTATAATAATTGAAATGGGCAGGCTCTTAAACATAATAACGCCGCTTCACAAGCAGACGACGCGGGACTATCTGGCGAGAATGGCCGATGGTAAGGTGGAGTGTATGAAGGTTGCGAGGCGCTTTGATAAGGACTTTTGGGATGGCGATAGAAGGTACGGCTATGGCGGCTACAGGTATGACGGCAGGTGGAGTCAACCGGCGGCAGAGCTGATTAAAACCTATAATCTTGGCCAAAACGCCAAAATTCTCGACGTCGGCTGCGGCAAAGGCTTTTTGCTGTATGAGTTTAAGAGGCTCCTGCCAGACTGTACTATCGTTGGCTTTGACCTATCGCCCTACGCGGTAGAAAACGCGAAAGAGGAAATAAAACCATGCCTTGGGGTTGGCAATGCCAGTGAGCCATACCCGTACGGCGATAAGGTGTTTGACCTTGTGATTTCCATAACCACGCTGCATAATCTGCCTGTTTACGAATTAAAAAGCGCGTTGAGAGAGATTGAAAGGGTAGGCCGAAATAAATACATCGCGGTAGAGAGTTATACCAACGAACAGCAGTTGTTTAATCTTCAGTGCTGGGCGCTCACCTGTGAGGCATTTTATAAGACGCAGGAATGGGTTTGGATTTATAACGAATTCGGATATACCGGAGATTATGAATTTATATATTTTGACTAATCCGGCATTTTCATTTTAAGGCAGCCGATGGTTTTTCTGCGTCAGTTTTATGTTTTATGTTATCCTTAGTAAGGTGATGAGGAGGATAAAATCATGGACATTACACTTACGCCACACCTTGAAGAGCTGGTTAAAACGAAAATAGCCAGTGGGCTTTATGGTTCTTCAAGCGAAGTTTTGTGCGAGGCATTGCGCCTTCTTGAAGAACGTGACAGGGCACAGGCT
>JADFXO010000107.1:832-10750 GCA_015233485.1 Nitrospirota bacterium | reverse complement strand
GTGTCCGCAGTGTAGCACAGAAAATGCGGGAACTTACGCTCAATGTCCGATTGGTCTTCGACTACTTGCGGATGTCTATTAACTCAGCCTCTACCGTGTCTGTTTGATGGAGAACAAATTTACCGTGCGCAGGGCAAACGCATTAGAGAAATAAAGCAGGAATTGCCCATGAAGTTAGCGTCGGTAGAGGGTTTACTGGATTCCTGCTTTCGCAGGAATGACAAAAATGAGGGCGAGAATGACAAAATTAGGTGTTTATTTGTTCTGCCTTGTCTGTCATTCCCGCGAAAGCGGGAATCCAGAAGAGAAAATTTATGCTAATGCGTTTGCCTGACGCTTCAAGGGTGTCTTCGGGCACATTCTTTCCATTAGCACCTCAACATAAAGTCCTATGGCTTCTTTAACGTTTGCTATAACTTCTTCTTTGGTTTTCCCTTGAGTGACACATCCGGGCAATGATGGACATTCCGATATCCAGTACCCGTCGTCGCCGGGGTATATTATTACCTGTCTCATAAAAATATTCTACTCTCAATCATGCGGGTTTGTCGATACAAGTCCGTTATTTTTATTGCCAACGGTGACGCCTGAACGTAAACGACAGACGCAGTCCTGATTAATAGTAAGTTGCAATCATAAAAGGTGGAGAATAAGTGGCTTGCCATCCGTTCTTATTTGGAGTTAATTTTTTCGTACTATAAACTTGTGCTATAATGAAAGAATGGAACGTAGCGAAGCCATAAGCCGGTTGAAACAGCACGAAGCGGACCTAAAACGGCTTGGCGTTGAGCATCTTTTCATGTTTGGTTCAACCTCGCGTGACGAGGCTCATGAGGATTCTGATGTTGATCTGTTTTTCGACTACCCCAAAGGATCAATAGGACTTTTCAAGTCAATGGACATAAAGAACACCGCCGCTGCAATCCTTGAGTGCAAAACTGACCTCATGACACGGCGCAGCCTGCACCATATTTTGTGGGAGCGGATCGAGAAATTGGCGCTGCAAGTGTTCTGATGACTGGCGATTCGATCATTCTGCGCCTGCGGGGAATTCGGGGACACTATACTGAATTCAATTTTGACACTGCAAACTCATGGGAGATTACTTAACAAAGAATTTAAACAGTGCAACCATAACAGCCGTTTGGCCTATCCAGAAGAGAAACATCCACTTGATTATATCGGCCTTGACGTTGGCAATCTCAACTCGTAACTTTCCTCTCTCTTCGGTTAAATCGGCTTTAGTGGCCGCGTCTTTGTTTGATTCGGCCTTATTTATAACATCGCCCAAGACTTTACAGCCTCGTCCCCGAACTTTTCTCTTAACACTCTCGGTATCGCTATCACACTCATACCTTAACGATACCATATCTTCAGATATTTTTGCACACCCCCGGTTATGCCTCAGGGCAAACGTATTCTCCATCATTCTCACAAATAATAACGCGTTATCATGGCCGCTATCGTGGAAATCATTACAACCGCCAGATAACATAATATCAATACGCCAAAGAGCGGCTTTTTCGTGTTTATGTGGAATTTATTATTGTAAAACAAGAGAAACAGCGCGGCAGCCACGGGTATAAAATACCTTCCCGTCAGGCCCTCTATTATGTTTTTATCAACCTCTGTCCACGTCAGGTACTGTGAGAGGACTATCAGAAAAGTCGTACTCACAAAGGCCGCCGCCGCTATCGCCTTGTCTTTTATTTTTACTGCGATATCAGCGCTGTTTTCACAAACGGCCGTGAAAATCAGAAGCGCCCAAAACGTTATGTGAATATACGCGGGAAGCTCCGTATCAAGCCAGCCAAGTTTCCCTATGAAGTCCGTCAGCACATCAGACCAATATTTAAAAAGCGTGTTTCTCATTGCAATGGCGAAGTCCAGTGGATGATGCGTTATGGAATACAACTGCCTCTGTGGCGATATATCCAGTTTTTCCCTGAGAGAGACGAGTAAATCTCCCGACATGAAAAACCACGAAAAGGCCACTGCCGCGTTAACAATAAAAAATGAGGCCGCAATGGCCGTGTATCTCTTTAACGCGCCAAACTTTTGAGCCGGTATCATCAGAAAGATCAACAGCGCCGGCACATAGACCTGTTTCGAGAGGGAAAGCATCGCCGCCGTCAAAAAAATAAGTGCGAGTTCCCTCGTTGAGACCTTACCACCACCCCCAAAGGCGGCCTTAAATATCAAGGCGGCAAATACAAACGCGACCGCGTTGGTAAAGGCATCCGCTGATAGCGACGCCCCCAAAAACAGCGACATCGGCGTCAGGGCCAATAACAAGAAGAGCCACTTATATACCGGTGTCGTGGATATCGCTGTGTAAATAAGCGCTATCCAGACGATCAGGTTCGTTATCCTCCCTAAGTACATTATGAAAATAGGGGCGGCATGGCATACCCGTCCCACTAATATGCCCAGCGCCTGCGGGGCGTACATGACGGGGGCGTATCTTGCCGTGTTTGGGAAGAAGTAAAACACGGTTTTTTCCGGCTCAAGCGGGATGTGCATGACCTTGCGGAGGTCTGACAGTTTTTGCTTGTTATTTGGATGCTGGGAAAGATTTGTTGATACGTTTATGACCGTATTGCCAAGGTTTACGGGAAGCTGTGCCCCGGATATGCCGCCCGCCTTCGACGAAACCAACCCGCCCATCGATACGTGATAGGCACGAAACATATGATGATACTCATCCGGGGCCTGAAACGGCGGCGTTACGAATACAAATATATAGCCGAACACTACGCTTATTATTAAGAAAACCCATTCAGGGGAAATGCCCCCACTGTTACACGAAGTATGATTGCCATTCATCTTCTTAGTACCATCAATCCCCGTGGGCGTGGCGGTGGAGGTGGGTGATGGTGCCGCGCGGCCCCTTGTGTCTGTGGAAATGTTCATGAATCAGGTTTACCCTCAGGAGCATCTCTTCGTCAGCGAGGATATCGTCCGCGCTGCCCACCCTCTCAATCGTGTGCCCCTCCGACAGTACCACCGTCTCACCCTGTAATTCCTCGACAAGTGCAAGGTCATGTGTGGATAGCACGATGGTCTTACCCGCGTCGTTGAGGGCAAAGAGCAGTTCAACCAGAAAGGCCTGCGTCCGGGGGTCAAGCCCGCTTGTCGGCTCATCAAGCAGTATGGCCTCGGGGTTCATTGTGAGCACCGACCCGATTGCCGCTTTCTTTTTTTCGCCGCCAGATAGCATATAGGGCGGCCTGTCCCGAAGGGCCTCTATATCAAGCATCCTCATAATCTCCACAGCGCGCCCCGACGCCTCCCCCTCGTCCATCCCTATCTGAAGCGGCCCGAACACCAGTTCATCATACACCGTAGGGCAGAACAACTGCACATCCGAGTCCTGAAAGACATACCCGACGGCAGTCCTGAAACGCCTCAGAAACTCCGCATTCTTAAATGATTTTTCAGTAAACGGCACGCCTTCAAAAAATACCTCGCCGCTTTGGGGAAACATCAGCCCCGCAAGCACTTGCAGCAGGGACGACTTCCCGCTTCCATTTGCCCCGATTACCGCAATCCGCTGCCCCCTTCCAATTGACAGGCTTACGCCGTTGAGGGCGGTTATTTTTTCATAATACTTATATGCCGCCCCTTTCAGGGCAAGTATCGTCTCCATCAAAAAATCCCCTACAGGATTAATAATAACATCCACAGCGTTAAAAACATAGCCCCTGCCATAATGTCCACGGTTTTTGTATGTTGCATTTTGGCTAATTTTACCTCTCCGGTGAATCCGCGCCCGGCCATTGCCTTATACACGTCCTCACACCGGAGCTGCGTTTTTTTGAATATATAGGCGGCCCTTCCGGCTATCCAGCCGGCGGCGTCCGCGGAGCCTATGAGGCGCGCCTTTTTTGCCGTGTGCATATCGCGGAGCATCTTTAAAAATATGAACGCGTACTTGTGTGACAGGGTCAGTATCATCAGGAAATATTCAGGCACCCGGAAGAGCTTTAACGCCTTCACCACCTCTGAAAACGGCGTCGTACAGACGACCAGAAGCGTAATCGAAACCGAATTGGCTACTCGTGCCGTCAGCATCAGCGCCGCCAGAATTCCTTCGCGGGTCACCGTGATAGTCTGCGGCACATGGTATATCCAAAAATCGTACTGCCGCCGCAGTTCCAAAATTGTGTAAACCGGCTCCCCTGGCGTGATGACATTTAGCACGGCGGGAACTCCGGCGATAAACCCAAATAACAACCCGGCTATAAAAACCTTCCAATAAAACGCCAAAATCCCAACCCTCGACATGGTGACAAACGGCAAAATAAACACCGCTGTCAATACCTCAGAGGGCACATCTTTTTTCACGCTGACGACAAAAAGATACAACACCAGAAACAGCACCTTTGTCTTTGCGTTTAACCTCTGAAACAGGCCGTCTTTTTGAGACAATTCCCACTGCAAAAAGACCGTCTCATAAAATTCAGAGATATGCCCGATTCCCTTGTCTATGAATGAACCCTTAACGGTGCCGCCTCCGGCCTTTGGGTACGGCTGGGTATTCAATAAAAAAGATGGTATTTTACTTTTCACGCCTGGCCGCAGACTTGGATATTATAAAAATGCCAAGACCAACAATGGCAGCCCCAATCAGTCCCGACATAATGTAGGAAAGAGACTTGATGAACAAGTTCGCGCTGTCCGGGACAACCGAGTAATCGCCTATAGGGGCCTTCCATAGGTCAGTATAGCGCTGCAACCCCTCAGGGAGATAGTCGAGCATGAGGCGAAGCGTCTCAGAACTCCACTCCCCCCATGCCCCCGCAGCGCCAAGCTTCTCCGGTATGATAATGCCAAGCGGCACCATCAGCGCCATAACCGCAAGCCCTATCCACAGTTTTTTCTGAATCATGTGCGCTCTCCTTATTTTAACAAATCTTCGCCCCAGATAATCAGATAAGCGGCCTTAGAAATTGTAAGTCAGATTAAAACCATATGTGAAATTCTGGCCGACCCAACCGCTTGGATTATACGATACGTCGTCAACCTGTCTCTTTGCATCGCGCGAAAGGGGAAATGTAAACATCGCCACCGGCTGTATGGTCATACCCTGCACTACGGGTATTGTCAGTCCTACCATTAACATCCCGTCGTGAAAGGCGCTGTATTTTTTGCCCGTGTAGTCGCCTGTCGCGCAGTCCGTCGCGTCCGATGGACACGAAGATGTCTCATACGTGCGCCAGTAATCGGAACTGCCGGCCATATAACCAACGCTGGCGCCGAGGTCAACCGTCATATCCTTCACAACCGGCACCGGAATTGAGTGGCTGAAGGCCAGGTTAAAATACGTCCCCGGAAAGCCGTCAAAATCCCTGTACACCGTAAGCACGGGTTTTGTAATTATATCTAATGCCCCGGCTATGTATGCCTCCTGCGTCTGTTTGGAATATTGGGTTGCATAATAAATATACCCGCCGGTCAGGCTGAAAACACCCCATGAGCGTGTATAGCTAAGTTTTATATCTACTTCGTTAAAAGCAACCCTGCCTGGTCTTTCGGGGACAGAGCTCTGAGTCTCAGTCTCACGCGTATCTATATTGCCCCAGAAGTTTGCCGCAAATCCCATATAAGCAAACGTTACGGCCGGCTGAATAACCATGCTGTGGGAGCTATACACGTATCCCCTGCTGACATACTTGTTAAAAAGGCTCAACACCGCGGTAGCTGTGACATTATCAGGCCCGGCAGTGCCTTCAAGAGGAATAGGGGCGGCCTCCTCCATGGCTTGCGGCACTTGAGGCATATCGGCTTCTTCTTCCGCATAGGCAGGAACGCTGACCATGATAATTAACATTGCCATCAATACTAAAATCGCATCCAACATCCGCGTTAGGTGTTTCATTTAATAGTCCTCCTTAAAAGAGTAGATAAGTTTAGGTTGGTGTTTATAGAAATACCGCAACAATAACATCGTCACCATGCCCTCGACAATGCAGACTAAAAACATGTGGCCTATCGCCATGGCCGGGATGGTAATCGACAGTGGGTATGGCGCGTATAGGGGTTTGCCGTCGGGGGCAGCAGCGATTAGAGGCTGAATCCCCAGCTCAACCGCCGCCGCCATAGCAGAGGCCAGAAGACCCACATACCCGGATAAAAAGGCCGACGCCGACAACCTTGCCACTTTCGTGGACTTTCCCCTTATAAGCTCAAAAACCCAATAGGAAACAAACGGCATAACAACCGCCATGTTGAAACAATTCGCGCCGATTGCGGTAATCCCGCCATCGCCAAACACAAGCGCCTGAACGATTAAAACGACCGACACCGCCACAACAGCCGTCCACGGCCCAAGCAGCACGGCAACGATTGCCGCCCCGACGGCATGTCCTGTGGTCCCCCCGGGAATCGGAATGTTAAACATCATTATAAGAAATGAAAACACCGAGGCCATCGTCAGATAGGGAATTTCCTTCACCGAGAGTCTTTTCTTTAATTTTCGTAACGCGGCAGTCCAAAACGTCCCTGTAACCACAAACATCGGTATGTACGTCTGAGGGCTTAAGTACCCGTCCGGTATGTGCATCTCTCTCCCAACATTAAAAATATTTAGTTTATAACTATTTAGTACATAACCTATGCAACATCGTTAGAAACGAAAAGCCGCAGAGGCAACCACATTATCAATCGGCACATGCTCACGCACAAGTCGGTTGCTGCTGCCTTCGCGGCTCTTACATACAGGCCTTCGCGGCCATTGAAATCTTATGTCAGTATAGCATAGCGATTTGAATATTTGCTAATATATTATTTCGGGGATTCAGGGCAAACACACTTATGATAGGGATTTATCACTTCTTTTTCTGTCATTCCCGCTTTCCAGACTGTGTCATAATAGCTTGTCGAAATCATTCTGACTCTTAAAAATCATCCTGAGCCTGTCGAAGGATGGCTCCGGCTACTCATTGGTCAGCAACCCCTTCATATCCTAAAGAGGGATGTCCTATGTTAAAGAATAAAGCGAATGGCGGCCTTTATTAAGCCGCCATTGTCAGCCACTTCAACGATGTTCAGGGGTTATGCCCTTCATTTAGTTCCATTTAATCCACATGTTGTACACGTTATAGCCATCCCAGTAATACATATATCCATCTGAGAATGCTACAATTGCCATACCGTTGGTAAACCATTGGATATAGTATGTGCCGTTTGTCGTTGTTCCTGTAAGCACACTACCGGATTTTGTTCCAAGGTACAAGGAATATTCATTATATACCGCGTTAATAGCTGTGTTTGCCGCATAGACGTAGCTCCAGATTATCCACATATCGTACACGTTATAGCCATCCCAGTAATACATATGCCCATCTGAGAGTGCTACAATTGCCATACCGTTGGTAAACCATTGGATATAGTATGTGCCGCTTGTGGTTGTTCCTGTAAGCACACTACCGGATTTTGTTCCAAGGTACAAGGAATATTGATTATATATCAAATCAACAGCTGTGCTTGCCGCAGTAAAGTCCGATGACACCGACAATGTAAATGCCGCCGCTACAGACTTACCCGACGACATCGCAACGGTACAGGCGGTGCCGCTTGTCGAATCACACCCTGTCCAGCCTGAAAACGTAGAACCGGAAGCAGCCGTTGCCGTTAGCGTTACAGATGTGCCGGAGGAATATGCGGCAGAACACGTGGAACCACAGATGATTCCCGACGGTGAACTTGTTACAGTGCCCGTCCCCGTGCCAGATTTCGTTACACTCAGTGTATAAGAAGATGTTGACGGTGCAAATGCCGCCGTTACAGTGCCATTGTCATTACACACCTGAACTTTGCACACAGTATTGCTTACCAACACATCACACCCTGTCCAACCCTTAAAAGCGCCATAACCCTGTTGCTGCTCTGCCGTCATCGTTAACCATCTGCCATGGTAACCCGGGTATCTACACAGTGATGTACCATCTTTATAGGTGCTACAGATATCGTATTCAGACGTAGACTCATCACGTATGCTTATATACCCTACATTTGTTATGTATATAGTAATGTAGGTTTGAGGGGTATAACTAAAGTCACACGGGTATTGGATATTGTCTCCTGATGATATAGAACTGAGGCAAAGGACTGTTAATAACAAAACTACGATAGACGCCGCTGTTTTACTTAGATTCCAACTTCTCATGGTCGAATCCTCCTATTTAAAGTTGCCTAAGTGGCGCACCCGACTTATGCGCCCGAAGCTGAGATTGCATATATATTTTAACATATACGAGTATTGTTACGTATTTTGTTGCTAATTGTATCCTGATTTATTTGTTTGCCCACTGAATATTGATAAGTTCAGGTGGAGCGTAACACAGCAATTCTCAATGAATAAGAAATAAGGGATAGATAAAGGGGGCACAAAGGAGAAAATATTTTTCGTAAAGATTGAGGCACAGGCTGAGACTGACCGGCCATACCTGAGGTGAGTGAAAAATCCGGGCCGGCGAACTCATCAGGGAAATAGGACAGGCTGCCTTGCCGGTACCGGAAAGGCAACCTGTCCCGTCCCATCAAAATCGTTTACGGGGAATAAACAGCGTTGATAACGTAATCTTCAACCATGATAGCCCTGACTATACTGACGGGCTGCATCGGCCTTCCGTTGACCGTCAGTTGTGTCAGCACACTGCCCGCAGTCGGCATGAAGTAGAATATTCTTACCGAACCACTGGGCAAGGAGGTGTAGCCGCCTTTCTTTAGAGTAGATACGAGGTTAAAGCTGTCGTCATATATCAGTACCGAACCGCTGCCTGCGATTGTAAAGGAAACGGTATGTGAGGTGTTATCTGTTATTATCTGAGTAAGCTGGTCCGACGTCGAAGCCGGATTGTTTAAGTCTCCGCTATAAATTGCCGTTATCGAATGAGTACCAACAGACAGCGACGCGGTTGTCAGGGCTGCCTCTGCGTTGACAAGGGCAATCGTCCCAAGAGTGGTCGTGTTGTCAGCGGTCATGTTGTCCGTAAATGTAATTGTACCGGTGGGTGAATTGCCGGTAACGGTTGCCGTGAAGGTTACCGGCACACCATAGGCAGTGGAATTCACGGACGATGTGACCGTTATAGACGCGATGATCTGAGTGAGTACCTTCGATGTCGAGGCCGGGTTGTTCGCGTCTCCACTATAAACCGCCGTTATCGAATATGTACCGACAGCTATATTTGGAACTGTTAGAACAGCCTGTCCGGATGCGTCCAATGCAACGGTTGATAGGGATGTCGTCCCTGCCATGAAGGTTATGGTGCCTGTTGGTGAATTTCCCATAACCGCGGCCGTGAAGGTTATTGGGACGCCATAGTTTGCGGGATTCATAGACGATGTAAGGATTATAGACGTTACAAGCTGATTTAGTATAGCCGATGTGGATGACAAATTGTTTGCGTTACCGCTATACACCGCAGTTATTAAGTGAGAGCCTGCCGCAAGTGACGAAGTAGAATACGAGGCTTGTCCGCTTGAGTTAAGCGAGGCGGTTCCAAGTGTGGTTGTGCCGTCCTTAAAGGTAACGGTGCCTGTTGGAGATGTACCGGTAACGGTAGCGGTGAAGGTTACCGACGTGCCGTATGTCGATGGATTCAGGGACGAGACGAGTGTTGTCGCCGTCGTTATGGCGTTGATGGCCTGATTTAATGCCGCCGACGTCGAAGACGAATTATTAGTATCCCCGCCGTAAGCCGCTGTTATTGAATGGGTTCCGACTGATAGTGACGAAGTAGAATAGGCGGCTTGTCCGCTTCCGCTTAGTGAAGCGGTGCCAAGAGTTTTTGTGCCGTCCATAAAGGTGACAGTGCCTGTTGGGGATGTACCGGTAACAGTCGCGGTGAAGGTTACCGACGCGCCGTATGTCGATGGATTAAGGGACGAGGCGAGTGTTGTCGCCGCCGT
>JADFXO010000107.1:0-606 GCA_015233485.1 Nitrospirota bacterium | reverse complement strand
ACGATGAGACGCCGGTTGTCGTCGTCGTTGGTGTTGGAGTCGGTGTCGGTGATGGCGTTACTGAATTTACAACCTGATTCAATGCCGATGATGTTGAGGCTGAATTATTTGTATCCCCGCCGTAAACCGCCGTTATTGAGTGAGTGCTTGCCGATAGTGACGATGTCGCATAAGTCGCATGCCCGCTTCCATTTAATGAAGCAGAGCCAAGGGTAGCCGTGCCGTCCTGAAATGTAACAGTTCCCGTCGGAGAACTGCCTGTAACAGTCGCGGTGAAGGTTACCGAATCGCCGTAGGTTGATGGGTTTAAGGATGATGTGACAGTTGTCGTTGATGTTGTTGCAGAGTATGAACCAGTCCAAATATCTCCACCAGAAACAACGGCAACCAGCTTAGTGCCGTCTGCGTTTGAGGCCACACTCGCCCAATGGTTGCTGCCGCCGCTTACATTATCCGATGTCCAAACGCCGTTTGAAAACGTCCAAATATCTCCACCATAAGAAGAGGCAACCAGCTTAGTGCCGTCTGAATTGGCGGCTACACCAGACCAAAGGGGGTAGCCACCGACAATTACATTATTAGCAGTCCAAACGCCATTTGAAGACG
>JADFXO010000106.1 GCA_015233485.1 Nitrospirota bacterium | reverse complement strand
ACTGGATTCCCGCTTTCGCGGGAATGACAAACACGGGGAGGCTGGATTGACAACAGAATGCCGTCTTCCCCTGCCTGTCATTCCCGTGAAAACGGGAATCCAGAGTGTTGTAGGGACAGAGAGCGAAAACATTTTGCAATCGGCTCTATGGATAATTGATGTCAGATAAAACAATAGCCGAAAAAGTGTGGGGATTCTTTACTTCCGTAAAGTTGGCGGTGGCGCTGTTTAGCATTATAGCGCTGTCTTCGATAATAGGCACGGTGGTCGAACAAAATGCCCAGCCAGAAAAAAACATAAAACTCTTTGCGAAGATGTTCGGCCATGCCAACGCGCAAACCGCATATAAGGCGGCCACGGCGCTTGGCTTTACGGATATGTACCACTCGTGGTGGTTTACGGCGATGCTGGTTTGCTTCTGCGCAAACCTGACCATATGCTCTATAGACAGGCTGCCGCGCATAAAGCGCGTCGTTGATGAGCCGCTAAAACCCATAAAGGTATCGGACTTCGATAAGTACGGGATAAAAAAAGAGCTGGCAATAGAGGGCGGTATAGAAGCCGCTAAGGCAATGGTCTTGACGGCCGTTAAAAGGCTCGGCTTCAGCCCCAATACAACAGAACATGGCAGCTCCGGGACGAAAGACCTTCAGTTCTACGCCCACAAGGGCAGGTACACGCGCTATGCCGTATATGTCATCCACTTCAGCATAGTAATCATCCTTGCGGGGGCGGTTATAGGCGTCACACTGGGGTTCAGCGGCTTTTTGAACCTCCCCGAGGGGGAGACCTCCGCTGTGGCCTACTCAAGGCAGGGGGATGAGGAGCACCCGCTTGGGTTTTCCATACGCTGTGACAACTTTGCCGTCAGGTTCTACGAAAATTCCAACATGCCAAAGGAGTATATAAGCTGGCTTTCAATTATTGAAGGCGGCAAAACGGTGCTGAAAAGGGCCATAGTGGTAAATTCGCCATTAAAATACAAGGGCTATACGTTTTACCAGTCGAGCTATGGCGTAGTTCCCGGCAAGGACGGCAGGGATGTTAACGGACAGATTATCTTAAATGTAACGCCAAAAGGCGGACAGGCCGGGCAGATTGCCCTTGCCGTAGGGGAGTCGTTTAGCATCCCAGGGACTAAACTCACGGGCAAGGTGGCGGCCTTCAGCCCCGACCTCTCGTTCGATAAAGACGAGCGGCCATTTACAGTCAGCGAGAACATGAACAATCCCGCCATCTTCGTGGAGTTAACCGGGCCGGGCAAGGAAAAATCCTCCGGCTGGATAGTAAAGCGCTACCCTAAGACATGGGAGCTGCCCGACGGCCACAAGGTGGAATTAGTCGATAACTATGGATACCAGTATACGGGGCTTCAGGTGAGAAAAGACCCAGGCGTTTGGGTGGTCTATGCAGGGTGCCTGTTTATGGCCATAGGCCTTTACAGCGCATTTTTCCTCAGCCACAAAAAAATATGGGTATTGCTGCAACCTGAAAAGACAAAGGTCAACGTGAAAATAGCGGCCTTTACAAATAAAAACAAGATTGGTTACGGCAGCACGATTAATGCCGTTTTTGACCGGTTGACGCCAAAAATCTCCAAACGGGGTTAACAACCCCCCGGCGTAGGCCGAGTGGTGAAGGCGCCGTATGGCGACAAGGAGGTAACGTAAATGGGAAGCCCGATACTTTTTGGCATAGCCGAAGTTGGATACTTCGTGGCTATGATGGTTTACATAGGGTATTTTATATTCAAAAATAAGACCGTGGGGATATGTGCTACGACGGTGGCGGTGGCCGCGTTTTTATCGCAGACTGTGGCGCTCGTTCTTCGGTGGGTGGAGTCCTACAGTCTGGGGATTGGCAGGGCGCCGCTTACGAATCTCTATGAGTCTTTGATTTTTTTCGTCTGGTGTCTGATGCTTGGGTATCTCATAATCGAATTCAAGTACAAGAACAGGACGTTTGGGGCATTTATAACACCTCTGGCCGGGCTTGCCCTTGGATTTATAGATTTAACCGGCATATCGAAGGAGATTGAACCTCTTGTGCCCGCGCTTCAGAGCAACTGGCTCCTGGCGCACGTGACGATGAGTTTTATTGCGTATGCCGCCTTTGGGCTGGCATTTGCCACGGGGATGTTGTATCTGGTTTTGAGCACGGAAAGGCGTACCGAGAGTTCCTACATATTCTGGACGGTTGCGGGGAGTGTCTTTTTACTCGTGTTAGCGGCGATGGGGGCTGATTATTTAAAGTTTGCGATGATGGGGACGTCACCGGAGCAGATCAGGAGTTACCTCTTTAAGGCGACTTTCAGGAGCGCCTCAGGGCCTACCGCGCTGTTGAGCTGGATAGGGGCGTTTGCGGTAATATTCTGCGCGTGGCGGTATGGGTACGTGCTGAGGCGAATGCTGAAATCCTTTGACATATCGCTGGAGTTTCTTGAGGAATTAAACTATAAGGTAGTGGCGGTGGGGTTTCCCATCTTTACGCTTGGCGGACTGATATTCGGGGCGATATGGGCAGACCAGGCGTGGGGTGTGTACTGGAGCTGGGACCCGAAGGAGACATGGTCTCTGATAACATGGCTCGTGTATGCCTTTTATCTGCACGCGAGGTATCTGCGCGGCTGGCGCGGCAACAAAATAGCCGTGCTGTCGTCCATTGGATTTATTACGGTGATATTTACATACCTGGGCGTCAACATTCTCCTGTCCGGCCTTCACAGCTATGGTGAAATTTAACGGAATATGCCCCGATGCCGGCTTTTGAATGGCTTGAAATTACAGGGATTAAACAGAACAATCTTCAAAATATCTCGGTAAAGATACCACACGATAAGTTTGTGGTGATCACCGGTGTATCCGGCTCGGGGAAGTCCTCTCTGGCCTTTGACACCATCTTCGCCGAAGGCCAGTGGCGTTTTATCGAATCCCTGTCGACATACGCGAAGTTATTCCTTGAAAAGCTCGACAGGCCGCAGCTTGAAGAGGTGCGAAACATCCGCCCCGCCATAGCCCTTGCGCAGCGCAATCCCGTCAAGACTTCGCGCTCTACCGTGGGCACTGTGACAGAGATTTATGACCTTCTGAGGGTCGTGTTCGCGCGCACGGCCAAGCCGTTTTGCCATGAGTGCGGCTCTGAAATAACGAGATGGGATACGTCCTCTGTCTATAAATCCCTCATCGAAAGGCACACGGGCGCTAAGGCGGCTGTCCTTTTCCACACAGACGAGCCGCTTTCAAGCCTTAGAGAGCGCGGTTTTTACAGAATTCACAAAGACGGTGAGTTCATAGAGACATTCGGCATGGCCGACGCAGAGGGAAGCTGTGACGTACTCATCGACAGGCTGGCAATTCGGGACGAATCAAGGCTTGCCGACTCCATGGAGCTGGCATGGCGCGAGGGCGGAGGCACGATTAAGGTAATCATATACGGCGAGACAGCCCGGACAGAGTTGATCTATTCAGACGGCAACACCTGCGACGCCTGCGGAGCCTCGCTGCCTGAGCCAACGCCGCTGTTATTTTCATATAACCACCCTGTCGGGGCCTGCCCTGAGTGTAAGGGGTTTGGAAATATCCTAGTAGGAGACATGGACCTAATCGTACCAAACCGCCGACTCTCACTTGCAGACGGGGCAATAGACCCGTGGGAGAGGCCCGCCTTTGACTGGTGGAAGTCCCAGACGCTCAGGGGGGCGGAGGCCGCCGGCATAGACATTTATAAGCCTGCTGAGGAGCTGTCTCCGAATGAGTGGCAGCTGCTTCACGAGGGGGTAAAGAAATCCTTCTATGGATTGAACGCGTTCTTTAAATTCCTCTCTGAGGAGCGCCATAAACTGCACCTGCGGGTGTTCCTAAACAGATACAGAAAACCCGTCATCTGTACGCAGTGTAATGGGATGAGATTGAAAAAGGAAGTCCTCGCCTATAAGATAAACGGCCTTGACATAGCCTCAATGAACGCGATGACGGTCAAAGAGCTGTCAGAGTTTTTTGCCGCGCCGCCTAAAAACAGCCGTGAGGCGATAGAGGAGGCCCTACGGCATATCAGACAGAAACTCACGCTCTTAGGCCGAGTGGGGCTGGATTATCTGACGCTCGACAGGCAGACGATGACACTGTCCGGCGGTGAGTACCAGCGCGTAAATATTGCCAATCAATTGTCGTGCAGTCTGGCCGGCGCCCTTTATGTCCTGGATGAGCCTACTGTCGGCCTTCACAGCCGTGACAACCAGAGAATTACAGAGATAATCTCTGACCTCGCCAAACAGGGCAATACAGTCCTTGTCGTAGAGCATGACCCTGAGATAATCCGCGCCGCCGAATGGGTGATAGAGCTTGGCCCGGGAGGCGGAAGCAAGGGCGGGCGCGTCGTATTCAATGGGAGCATCGACGACTTTAAAAGGGCAGACACTATCACGTCCGGATATTTGAACAACGCTGCCGCCTATCGGCCATCGCCAAAAAGGACAATTGAAACAACCGCCCCCGCGCTTGTCCTGACCGGCGCCGAGGGGCATAACCTCAAAGACATAACGCTGCGTATCCCGCTGAATGCCCTTACCGTAGTGAGCGGCGTTTCAGGCTCCGGCAAGAGCAGCCTCGTTGTTGACACACTCTACCGCGCGGCTGCCGTGCATTTCAACAATAACTACGCGAAAAGGCCACTCAAATATAAGGGCATCACGGGGCTTGACAGGCTGAAGGGGGTTTCCCTTGTTGACCAATCGCCGATTGGCCGGTCTCCGCGGTCTAATCCCGCTACTTATTTAAAATTCTTCGATTCGATACGAACGCTCTTCGCCTCCGCCACAGAGGCAAAGCTGTATGGTTACTGCCCCGGGCATTTCTCATTTAATGTCAAAGGCGGCCGGTGTGAACTCTGTAAAGGCGAGGGTTATCAGAAACTTGAGATGTACTTCTTTGAGGACTTATACGTGAAATGTCCCGACTGTGCGGGCAAGAGATATTCAGCCGAGACGCTCAGGGTAAAATACAAGGGCCTCACGATAAGCGACGTATTGAATCTGAGTGTTGACGACGCGGCGGACATATTTTGGGATGACCCGGCAATCTCAAAAAGGCTCCAGCTCTTAAAAGACGTAGGGCTAGGCTACCTGACGGTGGGGCAGCCGGCAACGACACTCTCCGGTGGTGAGGCGCAGCGCCTTAAGATATGTGCGGCGCTTGGAGTAGCCGCGCACAAGGGGTATCTGTACATATTGGACGAACCGACTATCGGCCTGCACATGCACGACGTAAAGGCGCTTCTTAGTGTCCTGAGAAGGCTTTTGGAGTTAAACAGCACAATCGTGGTGATAGAGCACAATATGGACGTCATAAGGGAGGCGGACTGGGTAATTGACCTTGGCCCTGAAGGGGGAGACGCCGGAGGGACGCTGCTTTTCGAAGGGACGCCGGAGGACTTGCAGGAGTGTGAAGTGTCGCATACCGGGGCATGTCTCCATAAATTTATTGAGACAGATGAGTAATTTTAATAATATCGTATTACCGTAAATAGTATTACGTTCTTATTTGACAATTTTTCGCGTTATTTAATATAATTAACCGATGAGAGGTAGTAGTCAACAATATGAGTTACCACAAAATATTGAAAAATATCTACATGCTTTATCAAAAAATATGCGTTCGAGAACCAACAAAGACTTCAAGCAATTATTGTTAATGCAAGCATCAGAGTTAAAATATGGTCTTCTGACAATTGGAATGGTGGCACATATGGACACGCAATATATTTAAGTGTTCCGGATAACTTATCCCTTAATATATTCAAGCAAAAATTTGCAACAGCCTTGCACACTCTCTTAAATCAGAGAGGTAAGGCTTATAGAATATTGTCGGGTAGAAAGATAGAGCTTGTTCCTTGAACAGCCAAGTCCATATCATCCTCATAGTATTGCATTCCATTTAATGCCTACAAATAATCGTTCACATTATTATCTCGTCCGAATGGGGGACATCATAATAGTTGCCCTCCTAAACTAAGTTGTCTATCCTGCGGAACGGCCTTTAGCGGCATTTTAGGTTCTGCGTAATAATTGACGACGAGGGCTTCGACTATCGGATTCCTGTTTATTTCTTTTCCCCCGACGTGGTAAAAATGCTCTTTAGTGAGAATATTAAAGTTGCTCCAGAGAGATTTAATGTATTCGTTCTCTCTAAAATCATTATGATGCCACGTTGACAAAATAAATTTAGCGTTAATGTCTGACAATACCTTAAACAAAGTCTCTTCATAGGAACTATCCCATCCATTATAATAATCAACATGCCGGCCAATATAAGGTGGGTCGCAGTAGAGAATATCGGTTGATGAGGCCTCCTTGATTGTTTGTAAAAAGTTCTGGCACTTAAAAGTGATATTCTTTAAGCGAAACAGTTTTGCCAGATAGCCGACTTGATTCACAATTTTTGTAACGTAAGATTGATTAAACCGCTGCGGCTTCCTGCAAAATGGGATATTAAATTCACCCTTCCGATTAAATCTGATCATTCCATTGAAGCCTGCCCTATTAAGAAAAAGAAAATCGAGTGGGGCATGATATGCGTTGAATCGTTCTCTTATTATATAGTAGTGAGTTTCTCCATATTTGAGAAGATCGCTGCCTTCGTGAATCAAATAATCCCGGACTATATTGGCCGTTATTGCCCCGCTTGCAATCGATGAGTAGAAATTAATGAGATGGGGGTTTATATCACACAAAAGTACATTTTTCGGTGCAATATTGAATGCGACAACACCTGTACCCATAAATGGCTCAATCCAGACGCCATTAAAATCATCAGGAACAATGCTTTTTACCCAAGTGACAAGTTTTGTCTTTATCCCTTGAGACTTGATAGGAGGTACTTTTACACTCATCGTTCTTTAGCCTCTACTATTAAAGAAGAATCGCCTCCTTTATATTCTACGAATTCCTTAAGGTTAGTTATCTTCTTCGTGCCGCCTTTCCCATCAGGAATAATAATCTTTTTATAATTCATCCAGTAATCGTCAAACCACTGTTCTCCTAATTTTGAGAACATTCCGCGCCCGTTGACAATGTCGTCGATATTCTTTATGCTTCCAATGTTGGCTGTGTTTCCACTGCCGCCTTTATCGCTTGCAATTGTCCACTTTTCAGCTACAAAGAAATGAAAATTTTTTACGACAGAAGCTATGGAATGTAACTCATCGATGTGATGAGTGTTTGTTTCACAAATTGCAGCTCCACCTATTCTTTCGTAAATAATTCCAACACAGTAATGGCCGGAATAGGAAGCATATGCAAATTGTATATTTTTCGTGCTTGTTCTGTTTTCAAAATATTCCCCATGAGAGCCAAGTGTAAATCCATTACAAAGGTGAGGTTTTTTGGGGATTCTATATGTTGTCTTATAATCCACAGCAAACTTTATAGATTCATCTTCTGTCTTTACAAATGAAATATCTGGATAATAGTTCTGGTGTTCCGCTAAAACTACGTTATAGCCATTCTTTTTCGCAAAATCGAGAATGTGTGGAAATAGATGTAT
Source organism: Nitrospirota bacterium (assembly GCA_015233485.1). GTDB lineage: Bacteria > Nitrospirota > Thermodesulfovibrionia > Thermodesulfovibrionales > Magnetobacteriaceae > Magnetominusculus. Next base: position 3,245 of record JADFXO010000106.1, on the reverse strand, counting down.
TTCAAGAATCTTGGATACAACCTTAGTGTCCGATGAAATTGTATAGATGTTTTTAAAGCAATCAATAAACCCCTTGACAGTCCATTGTCCATCCTCGGTGCTTATATATTTCTTCAGCCCGCTCACCATCTGTGTGAGCTTAGTTGCGAAAACTTCTTTATCTGTCATGTGAAAATAGGTAAGACGTTCTTTAATTTGTTACGGCTATTATATTTTGCCGCATAGCCATATTTGTAGGGCATAGTTAATTGTATCGGAACACAGGGGTGTTTTACAAGTCTTATCTTCGGTGGATGGTCGGCACTTTGTGATAAGATGGTCATTCATCCTGAGCCGCTTCGTGGCTTGTCTTTAGCTGCCCGCACGCCGCGTAGATTTCCCGCCCCATGCTCTTTCTTATAAATGCGGTAACGTGTCTGTCTATTAGTATTTGCTGAAACTCAAGGACGGTCTGTTCGTCCGGCGGCTCAAATTTGGCCCCATCAAATTCATTAAACGGAATCAGATTGACCTTCGCACTCAGACCTTTTAACAGGGCAATCAACCTCCGCGCGTCTGCCGGCGTATCGTTTATACCTTTTAACAGCACATAGCCAAAGGTTATGCGCCTCCTCGATGAGATTGGCAGCCTGCCACACGCCCTCAGCAATGCCCCTATGTTATATTTGTTGTTTACCGGCATCAGAACTGACCTCGTCTCGTCTGTCGTGGCGTTTAGTGAGACGGCCAGATTCACCTCCGGTATCTCCCTGTACAATCTCTGCAGCTCCGGCACCACACCCGCCGTTGACAGCGTTATCCGCCTCTTCGATATTCCCATGAATTCGGTTAATATGTGTATGCCCCTTACTACCCCGTCAAAATTCCTGAGAGGCTCGCCCATTCCCATAAAAACTATGTTGGTTATCTCGCCGTTGCTTATTCCGCCCTCGCCCTGAAGCTCCCGCCTTACGGCCGTAATCTGCCCGGCTATCTCATCAGCCCTCAGGTTTCTTACTAATCCCATCGTGGCAGTCAGGCAAAACCTGCATCCCATAGCGCATCCAACCTGCGAAGATACACACAGCGTCAGGCGGTATTCGTCAGGGATTAGTACGCCCTCCACATTCAGACCATCCTCAAGGCCAAAGAGCAGTTTTATTGTCCCATCTGGAGATGCCGTCTTTTTTATAACTTTTACGCCGCCTATATACGAAAAACCCTTGAGGGTCTCCCTCAAGGGCTTCGAAAACTCCGTTATATCGTCTATGCTCGCCGCGTTTTTCTCGTACATCCAATGTATGAGCTGAGATACCCGGAACTGCGGAAGCCCCATCTTCTGGAACAAATCCCCGATCTCACCACGCGACAGCGTCTTTAAATCAATTATGTCCCCATCTCCCAGCTCTTCAGATATTCACTCTGGGCATCTGTCAGTGTGTCTATATTTATACCCATCGACATCAGCTTGAGCTTCGCTATCTCACGGTCTATCTCCTCAGGGACACTGTAAACAGTATTCTTTAGTCCTTTAAGTTTCAATACGGCATACTCCGAACACAGGGCCTGATTCGCAAAGCTCATGTCCATCACAGACGATGGATGACCCTCGGCCGAGGCCAGATTTATCAGCCTGCCCTCGCCAAGCACATAGATGCGGGTCTTATTCGGCAGCGTAAATTCCTCGACAAACGGCCTCATTTCCCGCCTTCCAATGGCCATTTTGGCCAGGGCAGTAAGCTCTATCTCCGCATTAAAATGCCCTGAGTTGCACACAATAGCGCCGTCTTTCATCACACCGAAACAATTTTCGCTTATCACATTTATGTTGCCGGTTACGGTGACGAATATATTGCCAATCCTGGCGGCCTCCATTACAGGCATTACGTCATAACCGTCCATAGTTGCCTCAAGCGCCTTCAGGGGATTTATCTCTGTGATAACTACACGTGCTCCCATTCCCCGCGCCCTCATCGCAACACCGCGCCCGCACCAGCCGTAACCGCATACCACAAATACCGAACCCGCAATCAGCCTGTTCGTCGCCCTCAGAATCCCGTCCATCGAGCTTTGGCCTGTGCCGTAGCGGTTGTCAAACAGGTGTTTTGTGAGGGCGTCGTTGACGGCTATTATTGGGTATTTTAATACACCTTTTTCGGCCATCGCACGAAGCCTGATAACCCCTGTGGTGGTCTCCTCCGTCCCCGCTATGACGTTGGCAAGCAGGTCTTGCCTCTCTTTATGAAGCACACTGACCAAGTCAGCGCCGTCGTCCATCGTAACATGAGGCTTGAAGGACAGGAGATCCATAATGTGCTTATAATACGTGTCGTTGTCCTCGCCCTTGATGGCAAAAACCGGAATGTCCGAATGTTTCACCAGACTTGCCGCAACATCGTCCTGCGTGCTCAGTGGGTTTGAGGCGCACAGCGCTACCTCTGCGCCACCGGCCTTCAGCGTCTCCATCAGGTTTGCCGTCTCTGTCGTAACATGCAGGCACGCGGCCATCCTCATGCCTTTGAGGGGTTTGTTCTTTGAAAATTGCTCTTTAATCGACCTTAGTACCGGCATTTCCATCTCTGCCCATTCGATTCTCAGCTTTCCCTTGTCGGCAAGGTTGATATCCTTTACGTCGTGTTTTACCATGTTGGCAAGTCTCCTTTTATTTGATTTAAACAGGGCATTTTGATGTCTACAGGCCGGCCTCTCTTCTGAGGTGCTCAGCCATGTCTGTCTTTTCCCATGTGAAATCAGGGTCAGGCCTTCCAAAATGTCCATATGCGGCTGTCTTCCTGTATATTGGCCTTCTCAGGTCAAGCTTTTCTATTATACCCTTTGGGGTAAGGTCGAAGTTGTCCCTGATTATCTTCACTATCTTTTCGTGAGAGATTTTCCCCGTATTTGTCGTATCAACAAGGATTGACAAAGGCTGCGCTATGCCGATGGCGTAGGCGATTTGAACCTCCGCCCTCTCCGCCATACCGGAGGCCACTATGTTTTTGGCAATATATCTGGCCATGTACGCGCCGGAGCGGTCGACTTTCGTCGGATCTTTGCCAGAGAAACAACCGCCGCCGTGTCTGCCCGTGCCGCCGTAGCTGTCAACTATTATCTTCCTTCCCGTAAGCCCTGTATCGCCCATCGGGCCGCCGGTGACAAATCTGCCTGTGGGATTGACGTGATACATGATATGTTCCTCGTCAAGCAGGTCTTTGGGGATAGTCGGCTTGATGACCTGTTCTATGATGTCTTCCTTTAGTTCCCTT
>JADFXO010000105.1 GCA_015233485.1 Nitrospirota bacterium | reverse complement strand
CAAACACCGGCATACATGAGGGGCGTTATAAATATACGAGGCAGCGTGGTTCCTGTTGTGGATTTAAAATACAAGTTTGGTATGCCTGCAACGGAAAAGACGATAAACACGTGTATTATTATCATGGAAGTAAACGTGGGCGGGGAGAGTACGATAATCGGGGCCTTGACGGATTCGGTCTCGGAGGTGTTTGATATGGAGCCTGATAACATAGAACCGGCCCCTCATATAGGAAGCCAAATGAATGTAGAGTTTATAATGGGAATGGGAAAACGAAACGACGAGTTTATCATAATTCTGGATATAGACAAGGTGTTTTCTTATTTAGAGGCGGCAGAGTTGTCTGGTATCGCGAAAGCTGAAAATGAGTTCGCAGGGATGGAAAACTGAAATAAAGAACGCGGGAGCGGGAAGGAGCCTCTGGATGTTATCCCCCGCTCCCTGCAAAGGAGGCGAATTTGCAGTAAAACCTCCTATGCTATTGCCAAACTCAGGGCAAACTTATCCTCACAAAATAATGCTTTAATGGTATAATAGTCTGCCGATGGCACAAAATGACACGCGAAGAGTAAGCACCCGGAGGGCAGGTAAATACGATGGCACACTCTGCTATTACTGAGCGATTCACAAAAATTAGAGAGGAAAACAACGGGAAAAAGGCCTTTATCCCGTATATTATGGCGGGTGAGCCGTCTGTTTCTTCAACTGTGGACATTGTCCTTGAGCTTGAGGCTATGGGGGCTGATATTGTTGAGCTTGGCGTGCCGTTTTCCGACCCCGTGGCCGACGGCCCTACTATACAACGCGCAGCTATGAGCGCCTTAGCCAGGGGTGTGACGCTTCGCAAGGTTATTGAGATGGTTAAGACCATCAGGCAAAAGTCACGGATTCCCATCGTCTTAATGACGTATTTTAATCCCGTGCTAAAGTTTGGGCTTGGCAATTTCGTTGATGCCGCCCTTAGTAACGGCGTTGACGGCATAATAATACCGGACTTGCCGCCCGATGAGGAGACTGATTTCACGTCCTCCTGCCACAGGGCCGGCCCTGATACTATTTTCCTTCTTGCCCCTACATCGACAGACAGCAGGATAGGCCTCGTTTCCAGGCAGTCGCGGGGATTTATCTATTACGTTTCGTTAACCGGCATAACAGGGGCGGCAATCGCTATTGATGAGTCTCTTAAGTCTCGGATAGAAAAGATTCGCTTTATATCAGGAAAACCCGTAGCCGTCGGCTTCGGTGTAAAGACAAAGGATGAGGCGGCCGCAGTTGCCGCAGTTGCCGACGGGGTCATCGTAGGCAGCGCCATCGTCAAGGCCATTGCAGATGGACAGGAAGTTTTTCGTGCGCTCGTGAAATCCCTAAGGGCGGCAATATAGAGCCATATGCCCTGGTTTAAAAAGACAAAAGAAATTACGCAAGGCCGCGCCATGTCGAAAAAAGTTAAAATCCCCGAAGGCCTTTGGGTCAAGTGCGCCGGCTGCAAGGAAATCGTATATAAAAAGGAATTCGAGAAAAATCTAAAGGTCTGCCCTAAGTGCAACTACCACAGCCGAATCGGCGTAAGAGAACGTATAAATCTCACAGCAGACGCAGGGAGTTTTGTCGAACTTGCCGCCGAACTCCAGTCCTGTGACCCCCTGGAGTTTACCGATACAATATCTTACAGGGAACGTTTAGAAGCGAACCAGTCCAAGGCTGGCCTGAAGGACTCTATAACAGCCGGCACGGCGGCGATTAATAAAAACCCGGTGGTCATAGCGGTGATGGATTTTTCCTTCATGGGCGGGTCTATGGGAAGCGCCGTGGGTGAGAAAATGACGAGGGCGGCTGAGGCTGCCATAGATAATAGCCTTCCTCTGGTAGTGTTTACGTCATCGGGCGGGGCACGAATGCAGGAGGGAATCTTTTCGCTTATGCAAATGGCAAAGGTCTCCGCCGCGGTTGGCCGCCTGAAGAGACTTCCGCTGCCGTATATTACCGTTCTGACAGACCCCACGTTTGGCGGGGTGAGCGCCAGCTTTGCTATGCTTGGCGATGTAATCATCGCGGAGCCAAAAAGCCTTATAGGATTTGCCGGCGCAAGGGTAATCCAGCAGACCATTAACCAGCAGCTCCCCGATGACTTTCAACAGGCCGAGTTCCTCCTTAAAAAAGGGCTTATTGACATGGTTGTCCAGAGAAGGGATTTAAAGGCCGCCATAGCAAGGCTCATCAGAATCCTAAGGGGCGGCCCCAAAAATGCTCAGGACAAAAATGCCTGACAACAGATACGAAAAGGCGGTGTCCTATCTCTACGGCCTTCAAAAGTTCGGGATAAAGCTAGGCCTTGCCAACATCACCCATATATCAGACCTGCTTGCCGCCCCTCAAACCGCCTATAAAACAATCCATGCCGCCGGTACCAACGGCAAGGGTTCAACGTGCGCGATGCTTCAGGGGATTCTGATGGAAAAGGGTTATAAGACAGGCATTTTTACGTCACCTCACATGGTTAGATTCACTGAGCGCATAAAAGTAAACGGCGGGGAGATACTGCCGGAGGCGGTAGTTGCCCTGACTGAGGAGATAAATCACGCCATCAGCGGTGTTGACGGCCTCAACCCCACTTTTTTTGAATTTGTAACGGCAATGGCGTTATTATATTTCAGGAAGCGGAATGTCGATTGGGCTGTTTTTGAAACCGGCATGGGCGGGCGTTTTGACGCCACGAATATAATCATGCCGGAGGCATCCGTAATAACTAATATCAGCATGGACCACATGGAATACCTTGGCAATACGATAGAGGAAATAGCGGTGGAGAAGGCCGGAATAATAAAAAGAGGCACACCCGTGATAACCACCTCACAGGCGCCGGGCGCGCTTGGCGTGATAAGGCAAAAGGCCGCGGAACAGAATGCCCGGCTGGAGGTTTTCGGCGTAGATTTCGACGCACATCCCATAAGACAGGACATCACAGGGACGACGTTTAAATATTGCGGCGGCAGTGAAATTGAGGCGCTGACAATCCCATTTACCGGTGCCCATCAGGTGGAAAACGCCGCATGTGCCGTGCGTTGCGCCGAGTTATTGTTTAACGCCACAGACGGCATTGAACCCGCACTAAGGGGCATTAAGTGGCCGGGCAGGTGCGAGCTTCTCAGGCACGCCGGTATGGATGTGCTGCTTGACGGCGCGCATAATCCAGCCGCGGCAGAGGCTCTCTCTTTAACTCTTCGCAATTTATATCTAAAACAATCGTTCTCAGATGTTATTCTGATTCTTGGCGCAATGGCCGACAAGGACACGGCAGGAATCCTAAGGGCGCTCATGCCGTCTGCCGGCACACTAATCCTCAGCGCCCCGTCCTATGAGAGGGCAGCAAGGCCGGAGACACTCCTTGCGATGGCAAAGGAATTCTCCACATCCTCAACGGCATCCCTCTGCACTGCCCCATCAATACGCGAGGCCATTCAAATGGCCGGACAATTTTATAAACAGGGCGGTTTAATAGTAATAACAGGTTCGTTTTATACCGTCGGTGAGGCAAAAGAGGCGATGGGGCAGCGTCCACTATTGAAAGAACTTGCAGAATTTAAATAGCCGCGGCTATTATATAATTCAGTGGTTAATATGGCTGACTATTTAATTATAGGCGCAGGCGGGGCTGTTGGGGCGATATCCAGATATGCCCTGGCCCTCTGGATAACCGGAAAGTGGGGCAGGGTGTTTCCCCTTGGCACGTTCGTAATAAACGTAAGCGGCAGTTTTCTGATAGGGCTTGTCATGTCCGTACTTGCCGCAAAGAATATAATAGACCCACAGTGGAGGCTGCTCATTGTGGTGGGGTTTCTTGGCGGATATACGACATTCTCCGCGTTTGAATTCGAAACTGGCGCCCTGCTCAAGCAAGGAGAGGCGTTAGCCGCAATGCTCTACGTGGGGTTGAGCGTCATAGTTGGGTTTATCGCTCTTATAATCGGCGACGCCCTCGGCAAGTCCATTTAATTTCATGCTTATTGAGTTAGTTGCAAAATGAATAAATGCGTCCCTTTTATGTTTGCGAGACTGGATTCCCGCTTTCGCGGGAATGACAACCTGCTCGGGTGCGAGAATGACAACGGAGTGCTGTCTTCCCCTGTCTGTCATTCCCGTGCAAACGGGAATCCAGAACGTTGCAGGTCAGAGAGTTACAGTATTTTGAAATTGGCTCTTCTATAACCGTATTTTGGTATAAGCCGTGTTTTAGTATAAGTAACATATTACATATTGGTAGTTAACATATTGATAACGCAAGGGAGTGAGACATGGAAGACATGGAATGTGTGCCGGTGTGTCCGATGTCAGACATTAAGAGGGTTCTGTTGTTGACAGATTGTTCCGAGTGCAGCGAAGGGGCAATTAGTGAGGCAGTAAAACTGTCATCAAGGTGTGAAGCCAGACTTTACGCGATGGCAGAGCTGAGTTCAAACCCGGACTACGAAATGATTTCGCCCCAAGACTTTCAGGAGATGGAGAGGCAGACTGCCGCACGTCTGGATTCGATTAAAAAGATGGCACAGCGTTGCGGCGTCGCTTGTGAGGTAATACTTTTCCGCGGGGAAAGTCCATACAATGACGTGGTGCAACAGGTAACTAGGCTTGACATCGACTTGATAGTTATTGAAAGGCACGAATATAAAGGGTTTATAAGGTGGTTAATGCGTGGGGTTGTGGTAAACATTATCGGAGTTGCGCCGTGTAGGGTGCTGGTCGTTCCTAAGGAGGCACGCGTAGAAGGAAAGAAGGTGCTAATAGCAACCGACGGCTCAAGGCATAGTATGGCAGCGGCAGCCGAGGGTATTGGAATTGCGAAACGCTTCGGCAGCAGTATTATAGTCCTGTCCTGCGTCGGCAATAGCGGCGATGAGTTATCAAAGGCAAAATCAAATATTGATATAGTCTGTAAAATGGCCGAAGGCATTTCTTCCGTGGAGACACTAACGCCGGAGGGCAGGCCATACGAGACAATTGTGGAGGCCGCAAGCAGCAAAGGCGTTGATCTTATAGTAATTGGCAGCTATGGAAAAACCGGAATAAAAGAACTCCTTATGGGCAGCACAACTGAGAAGGTAATAAGCCATGCCGCGTGCGCGGTTTTGGTGGTCAGAGACAGAAGACAAAAAAAGGTTGAACAGGGATAGGACAGCGGTGTCAAGAGGCATGAATCAGCCTGAGACAGCTACTTTAACTTCCACATTAGAGTATATTTTAACATCTTCTTCAGGTATTTGCTTACCATCCTCAATTAGTTCTTCTACTATCATTTCCACGACTATAATACTCCCCAAAAACTGGACAGAGCAATAAGGAGAGGCTCCATGAGTCTCTTGGATACCGGACACCACATGAGGTGTATTTCGGCGAAACCAAAACTAATAACAGACAGACTGATAAATTAATCCACCTTATAGAGACTAATTTTTTGTCTTGACAATGGGGAGGGGTATACTATTGGGACAGCGACTATTTTATTCGGCGTATGCTTATGGACAGCGCCCGGTAGAGGTATTTGCACTTACTGGGACAATAGGTTATAATGTTGAGAACACTTTGGAGGGTTTAACCCTTCAATAAATATAAGATCAGGGGGTCATTTGACTTTACCAAAGAGCGAGATTGCCGAATTTTGCAAGCGGTATCATATTCTGAAACTGTCATTGTTTGGGTCATACCAGCATGGCACTTTTAGGCCGCAGAGTGATATTGACCTTCTTGTGGAGTTTGAGCCCGAACATATACCCGGTCTTATAACCTTATCGGGTATGGAGGTTGTGTTGAGCGAAATTATCGGGCATAAAGTGGACTTGAGGACGCCAGAAGATTTAAGCCGCTACTTTCGTAAGGAAGTGGTCGAATCGGCAGAGGTGCAGTATGTGCAGCAGGGAAGATAAGATTCGTATGCGTCATCTGCTCGATGCAGCGAAGGAAGCTATTTCATTTGCACGAGGCAAGACGAGGAGATCACTGGATAAAAATCGTATGCTGACGCTTTCCCTCATCAAAGACATTGAGATCATAGGCGAGGCTGCAACGAGTATTTCAAAGGATTGCCGTGAAAAGTATCCTCATATTCCTTGGAAGAGCATAGTCAATATGAGAAACAGGCTCATTCATGCCTATTTCGATATTAATCTTGATGTCGTTTGGCAGACGGTTGCAGTGGATGTCCCGTCGCTCATCGTCGAATTTGAAAAAATACTCATTGAGAAGCAGGAGTTAAGCTGTTCCTAAGTGCCAGTGGCGAAAATCTCTTTGGTGGGACAGACCTATACCTCATTAAAACTCCGTTTGCGTTTCCATAACGTTAGACAAAATGAGTCATTTTGTCGTCATTACGGCTTGTCTGGAATGACGGATTAAGATATTTCATAAATACGATAACCACTGGTTATCAATGCGCTAATGAATTTTAAATAGAATAAGAGGAGCTGTCCTTTAGTCCGCCATACCGTACTTGCAGGGGCATCCACTGATTGCAACTTGGTATAAAGCATATTCAATCGTAATTTTCAAATATTATATAGATTTATCTATCACATAAAAAGCCCTGTCAATGTCTTCGTGATTATTAAAGGCGTGTGCTGAGATTCTCAGGTATTGTCCACCCCTTAATGAGCAGACGATGTTGTTGTCCAACAGGTTTTTCATGATTAGCGCCGGGTCGCCCGAGGACGGCTTAGACGACGGCTTAAAGGTTGCGATTCCCGCCCTTTGTTGCGGGTTGGACGGCGTGAGGACTTCAAATCCGCGTTTTTCGGCCTCGTTTATCGTGTATGAAGACAGCTCTAAAACCCGCTTTTCGATTGCTTCCATCCCAAAACTCAGGAGCATGTTAAGGGCGGCGTTAAAGGCCATTATCCCAAGCACCATTGGGCTTCCATCAAGGTATTTATCGGCGTTTGGCGCGTAGTCCTGGTCAAAATTCTCGAAGTCAAAGGGGTTTTTAACGCCAAACCAGCCCTTGCACGCCGGTTGCACTATTTGAAGCGCCCTCTCTGACGCCCACACAAGCCCTACACCCTCCGGGCCGCACATCCACTTATGCCCGTCGGCGCTTAACCAGTCGATTTGCATCGCTTTCACATCCATCGCGGCAGCCCCAATGCCCTGAATGCCGTCAACTACTAACAATATATTGTTTTCCCTGCAAAACTTGCCAAGTTCGCTGATGGCCGCCTTTTGCCCGGACAGGTATTGTACCCAGCTTATGGCAATGACTTTCGTGTGTTTATCACATTTATCATAGTAATCATCAAGTGTCACTTTATATTTCTGCGACTTCACGACCTTTACATCGACACCCTTTTTATCGCGCAGAGACAACCACGGCAGCCTGTTTGCCGGAAACTCACAATCGGCTATCACAACGCCGTCTCCTTTTTGCCACGGGTAGCCTAAGATAAACGTCTGAATGCCGTGGGTCGTGTTTCTCGAAAAAAACATTTGCTCCGGTGTGCCGGAAACTATCGCGGCGGCATTTTTCTTTGCCCCTGCGATAATGGCGTTGTAGTCATACGTGACACACTGCCCAAGGTCAGCCCATTGCGTTACGGCCTCTCTGACGGGTTCAGACACCATCGCCACCCCCGCAGAATTTAAAAATACACACCGGTTTAAACCAGTAAACATTGCCCTGAATTGCTCGTACCATGCTTGTTCAGACATTTTTTTAAGAATCCTCCTTATTGGATGGTTTGTTTGAATTGGAAATATCATCTGTCGACCTATGCCCGGCAAATATTTGCTCTTTTGGCGTAAGGGCTTCTGCTGTCCTCTTGATAACCTCGTCAGGATTTGATAGAATATCATTAGTAGAAGGTGAGGGAAATCGAAACGTTTCGGACGTTTGAGTGGGGGACTCCTGAAACGGAGGTGCATCTGTCGTCGAGGACTTCACCTTCCACATACTTAGTAATCCACTTAAGTCCGGTTCTGGCGCATTCATATTAATTGCCCGTTGCCAGTTGCCCGATAAGTCTGAGATTGCGCGCGGCGTCTTCATTGCCAGAATCAAGGGCAAGCGCCCTCTTAAAATAGCCGGCGGCATCGTTCAATCTGCCCATGTTCATCAGGGCCACACCGGCCCCGTTATATGCCTCAGGCATTGAGGGGTTTGCCCTGATGGCCTTTATAAAAACTTCATGTGCCTCATTAAGTTTTTCCTGTCTTAGCTGGACTATGCCCAGATGCAGGAGCGCCTCGGCATAATCGGGTTTTATCAGGATTGCCGTCTTGAGCGCCGAGGAAGCCTCGGCGTAACGCCCGGCGATATTGAGCGCGTACCCAAGGCTGTAATATGCGAAATAGCTGTCTTTTGCCGTAGCCGTTGCCCTCGTAAACAGTGTAACGCTGTTGCGCCAATATTTTAATTGGTGATTAGTCAGAATAATACATACGATTACGGCGGCTGCGGCGGTATTTGTGGTAATCCGCCTTATCACACCGGAAGAATATGCCCCGGCCGGTACTGCTATCGACAGTATGATAAACAATCCAACATAGGGCATGTACGTGTATCTGTCGGCCATATAGGAAATCCCCACCTTTACCGCCCCAATCGTGGGCATAAGCGTACATATGTACCAAAACCATCCTGTAAAAAACCACGGTATCTTCCTCATAGTTGCAATCGCAAACAGCGTAACTGCCACAAGAAAAAAAACCGCCCCAACAACCTGCCACGCGGGATAATCTGCCGGATGGCGGTACATTATCCCAAGACCGGCCGGGTAAAACAGTTTTATAATATATTTCACATAAGAGACGGCGACATTTCCTATTCGTAGTTTCATCGTCAATGCCGAAAGCGGGGCAACCGCACCGCCGGTCTTTTGCACATAATAGGTCATTACACCCGTGATGGCAGATAATAGCACGAACGGGATTTTCTCTGTGAACAAAGACACTGCGGGGGTTTTGCCGTCAAAAAAACGCTTGAGCGGCCAGTAATCCAATAAAAGAAGCACTAAGGGCAGCGCCACAATGACCGGTTTTGACATTAGCCCAAGGACAAAACAACAAATGGCCGCCATGTATCTGCCCAAAGACGGCCTCCTCACGTAAAACACATAGGCACACATGGCCGAAATCCAAAAGAAGGCGCTCAGCACATCCTTCCGCTCCGCCACCCATGCCACTGATTCCACGTGCATGGGATGAAACGCAAAGAGCGCCGCAATCAGAACACTCCGCCTCAGCTCGCCGGTAACTGACGAAAAAAATAAAAACAGCAATACAGCGTTCACAGCGTGAAAGACAACGTTCGTAAGGTGATGCCCCCCCGGCCATAATCCGAAGAGCCAGACATCCGCCATGTGCGACGCCCATGTTACAGGAAACCAATTGCTATATTCAGTCGAAGTGACAGCCCACTCCATATTTCTTAACGAAAGCCCGCCCCGCACATGAAGATTTTCAAGTATATATTGGTTGTCGTCATAAAACAGGAAATCAAAATCCTTAACCCGTGCAAATACCGCGACAATCGCAACTATTAGCAGCAGACAAATGATGATTTTTGTTCGTAGCGGCGATTCACTATGAGCGGGCGTGCGGATGGCTTCGCTCATAAACCAACGACGATATTATAGTTTATTTTCAATAACATCGGGGGATATGCTGATGTTTTACTTTCGCATCGCAGTGTTATTGCTTAGATTTGAGTGATTATGTTTAGGGGATTCCTTTAACGCGAAACCTTCTTCTCTGAAGAGCCTCAGGCAGGCGTCTACAACATCGTTGTCGTAGCGAATCCCTTTGCCGGCGGCTATTTCTTCCAGCGCGATTTCTATGCCAAGGGACGGGCGGTAGGGCCTGTGGGAAGACATGGCCTCTACAACGTCGGCAACGCAGATAATCCGGGCCTCCATAAGAATCTCAGCCCCTTTGAGTCCTTGCGGATAGCCGGAACCGTCCAACTTTTCATGGTGCTGAAGGACTATTTGATCAATGGGCCATGGGAAATCCACGGTACTTAGTATCTCAAAACCTACGTATGAATGGTTTTTTATCAGCATGAACTCGCTTTCGTGCAGTTTGCCGGGCTTGCTGAGGATTTCAGACGGCACCCATATCTTACCCACGTCATGAATGGCGCCCGCCATTCGCACACCTTCTATCTGATGCTGCGAAAGCCCCATCTCCATCGCTATTGCCCTTGAAAGGTCTGCAACCCTGTTTTGATGTCCGGCCGTATAAGGGTCTTTTGCCTCAAGGGCCATTGAGAGGGTTTGGATTACCCCGCCAAGTGCCTTCCTCAGGTTTTCAAAACTCTCGGCAAGGGTTTCCTCGGCCTGTTTGCGCTTTGTCATGTCAACCAAAACCGCGGTGAAAAACGTACCGGCGGTCGCTTCCCATTTTGCCAGAGAGAATTCGATTGGGAACTCTGTCCCGTCCTTTCTGAGTCCGTAGAGGTCTACCATCTCCCCGATGATCTTGGTTTTCCCCGTCTTCATCACACTTGCGATGCCTTCCATATGCGCCTTTTGAAATCGCTCCGGTATTATTTTCGTTAGAGGCGTATTTTTGACCTCATCAAAGGAATAACCAAAGAGGGCCTCTGCGGCCTTGTTCCAGAAGGTTATATCACTGTTGCTGTTTACTGTAATAATTGGATTTTTGGTCGATTCCACGACTGAGCGGAAATGCTCTTCACGCTCCAGGAGTTCTGCGTTTCTCTGGTTGCGCACAATAACGCCGGCTATTGTGTTTACAATAGCGCTCAAAAACTCTTCCTCTTCAAAAGATCTTTTGTGGCCTTCGGG
>JADFXO010000104.1 GCA_015233485.1 Nitrospirota bacterium | reverse complement strand
GCTGCTAATTGAGTATTCTGTTATTTAGCAAGTGTCGCTGGTATCCGGAGCGGTAGTACCGGGCTGACGGTTTGACACCTGCTCCAAATATATAGTGTACTTCTGGGGTAGCATCCCTTTCGGCAGTAGATAGGAAAATCGTTTATGGGCCAGACTTCAATCGCAAGAGTACCTTTGTACCGGCCATCTGTCCGTGTCCCTTCATAAACAACCTGTCTATCGTTAAATGAGGCAGCATACCACAATAGGGGCGGCGTCTATTTATGGGGTACATTAGAATCGCTATCATATATATACTCCTTTCGGGAAACTCCACGGCTTTGGAGATAGTTCATCGAAGTTTACCATATAAACATACTAAGCAACCGTATACATCAAACATTGGTGGCGTCTATGGCAGAACTTACACCTTGCCTAGAAGGCGGCCCTGAGGTATCGTCGGTCATGATCGGTTTTGTCCAAAGTTAGGGCCGGATTCGTTCTCGGTCGGGCCAAGCAAGAAGCGTTCGTTGTAAAATGTTCTGAGAGCAAAACAAGTTTTAAGGTGTGCTATATTCGCTTGTTTAGGCATTCTTTGTCTTCGTTTGACTTTGGAGAGGAGATAGCTATCAAATCATTATTGGTTCGGCATTTAGACTGTGTCAACAAGATAGGCGGCTTAAGGCAACGCATTTCATGTCAATTGCTAAAATTACTAATTAGAGTGAAAAATAATTATTGACAAGTCCAGTGAACTATGTTATAGTTTATATAGAATATGCTAATAAGTGAGGACAGAATGAAATTAGAGGAAAACATATCAGGGAAAGAAATTTTAATTAAGGCTGAAAAAGCTCTCAGGGGTGTTCTTGAAAAAGTGCCGTTCATTAATATTCTATCAATCGAACTGGGGAAGCAACTATGCAAGGACAACCAGAATCTATTTGTTAATCTGATTATTGACGGCAACAAAAAGCAGACACTGAGCGTCGAGGTAAAAAGTAACGGTCAACCTCGTATGGCCAGTTATGGTGTCAATCAGTTGCTCCGGTTCCTATAAAAATGAAAATAAAAAAGCTATCAGAGACAGAAATTTTATTTAAGGCTGATAAAGTTCTTAGGGATGCTCTTGGAAAAGTGCCGTTCATTGATATTATATCAAGTGAGCGAGGGAAACCTCTTGGCAAATTCAAAGTGGACCTCTTTGTTAACCTCATTATTGATGGCAACAAAAAACAGTCCCTGATCGTCGAGGTAAAGTATAACGGTCAACCGCGTATGGCCCGTGATGCTGTTAATCAATTGTTCCGTTACCGAGAAGTCTGCCCAGAGTCATATCTTATCTTCATGGCAGACTACATATCTCCACAGGCGGCAGAGATATGTAGGAGTGACGGAGTTGGGTATATAGATGTTGTGGGCAATGTTTTTCTTTCGATTGGGCATATATACATCGAGCAGACAGGGAAGCCGAACCCTTTCAGTCGAAAGAGGGACATTGTCTCGCTCGTTTCTCAGAGGTCCTCACGGGTAACGCGCGTGTTATTAAATAACCCATGGCGATTCTGGAAAACGCAAGAACTTGCCGATGAAGCAAAGGTTAGCCTGGGACAGATATCCAATGTGAATAAATTTTTGCTTGATCGAGACTGGGTTACAAAAGGTAAAGGCTTTTTGCTGACACAACCGTGGCTGCTTCTCGATGAGTTTGCCAAAGCGTATACTTACCGGAAGAACGAGGTATGGAATTACTATTCATCTATGAGCATTTCTGAAATAGAAACAACCATAGCTGATATCTGCGGGACGAAGGGGATAGAGAATGCGATGACAGGTTTTTCCGGAGCTGCACGTTTGGCCCCTGTAGTTCATCACAATCATACAATGTGTTACGTGAACAATATAGAGGATGTGGTATTAGCAATGAATCTTAAAGAGGTTGAAAGTGGAGCCAATGTAACACTTCTCGCACCTTATGACGAAGGGGTCTACTACAATACCCAAGTGGTTGAAGGTATCAAAATCGTCAGCCCGATACAGATCTTTCTTGACGTGCGAGGCTTTAAAGGTGGGGGTGAAGAGGTAGCGGATACCATATTGCGAGATGTAATAAAACCGAAGTGGGCAACCGTAGAGAAATGATATGGCTGGACAACCGGAATTTCCGGACTATATAAAATATAACCTTATAGGAGGTGTAATTTGATAATTTACAAAACAAAGAAGCTAAACCGATTGAAAAGAGCGCCGCCATGAAGCTAGATAGTCAACCTAGGTAGTCAACATGGCGGCGGTGTAAAACTAGAGCTCGCTACTCCTAGTATAACACCCACCAAAGATTTATTTCAAACAGTATTAAAAAGTGATTGCGGTAAAAGCAAAATAGGTGATTTGTGCTCTGTGTGGGTGAATTGTCTCAAATTAGAAATATCCATATAAACAAAGGAGTTAAAGATGACTGAAACCGTAATGGAAACAAAAAAAGCTACAAAATCAAAAAAGATAAAGACCCCTGATGTGTATGCTAAGGCTTTTAAGATTAAGTCAAGCCATGATCGCGGGATTTACTTTTCCAAGAATAGATACCATGATGATGCTATCAAATGTTACACAGAGGCTCTTATGGATAATCCGCGATGCTCTAATACCTATATTTGTCGTGCTGATGAATATGATGAGATAATGGAAAAAGATAAAGCTATTGACGACTACAAAATGTCTATTTCTATCAACACAACGTCTGGATATCCATACTTTAAGATTGGAATTCTCTATTGCGATAAGAATGAGTATAGGAATGCCATCAAATTTCTTATGAAGGCGATCAAGAGAGAATATAGATTGCCGGAGGCTCATTATTATCGTGCGAAAGCCTATTCCGCAATAGGAGACCGGAAAAGTGCTCTTGCAGATTACAAGATGGCAGCGGAGCAGGGCCACAGTGAAGCGCAACAACTTTTACTGTCATCAACCATGGATAATATTGACGAAGAAACGGCTGTAAAGGATGACACTGTTGATAGTAAAGTCCCCGGCGAACCTACAATAGCACTATCAGAGGTCGCAACTGGTGGCTTTGAAAACGGCGATGATGACCACACCGAGGTAGCTGAGGTCGAACATCAGGAAACACAACAGTTTTCAAAGAAAGCGAGTGTCAGGAATTTTAACGAAGACGCGAAGGTAGTCTATTTGTCCACAGATAGTCTGACTCCCCGCAAACCTATAATACGGCACTCAGATACTGATCGGTTAGCTATAGAACTAAACATAGCAGAAAAAGGTATATTGACACCATTTATTGTCAT
Source organism: Nitrospirota bacterium (assembly GCA_015233485.1). Taxonomy (GTDB): domain Bacteria; phylum Nitrospirota; class Thermodesulfovibrionia; order Thermodesulfovibrionales; family Magnetobacteriaceae; genus Magnetominusculus. The sequence goes on along the minus strand of JADFXO010000104.1, from coordinate 7,532 downwards.
AAAGACCAAAAAAGGTACCTACGACATTCTCAACGGTAACGTCCGGTATTGGATTGCACTCGACAAGAATATTAAAGAAGTTCCATGCATCATAATTGAAGAGATGAACGAAGATGAGAAGGAGGAGTACATCGTAACGGAAATGCTTGCGCACAGACACCTTAACATGGCACAAAAGGCTTTATTGGCTATTCGCTATGTGCTACCCAAAGAGGTTGAGTTAGCACTGAAAAGAAGGAATGAAAGCAGAAAGGTAAGAGTAACCAAAGAGAGTGAGATGGCAACGCGGGATAGTCAACATGCTGGTGCGGATTTAGCACTATCTTCGACAACATTACCAGCACAATACGGAAAAGCTACCGATATAACTGCTGAAAAATGTGCAATGCCGCGGGATATCTTAAGGAAATCGTTTCGGATATACAAAAGAGATCCGGAGATGTTGGAAAAGGCCGCCAATGAAAATATACCTATTGGTGAGGTGTATAAAAAAATGTTTGGAGCTAAGCCCGAATCTATGCCGGAACAACAAGCAAGCGAAGAGATTGATGGACATGTAGATATGCAGACAGAATCAACGTTGTTATTGGAGCAGGCGCTCATAAAATGCAATCTGCGTATAGATAGAGGCAATCCTAATGATGTAGCTACTATATCGACGCAAGCGGCCGATGCTAATGTGTTGGTAGGTAGTGATATTCAGGACGCCTCATCTCCAATGTTTGCCGACGTTCGAGATGAAAATACGCCGGAAGATAATGCAACCCAGAATAAACCAGCACCAATTTTAGCTAAAGAAGAAAATGAAAATACGACTATCGATGGCGAAATGCCGGAAACGCCCATCCATATATTATGTGAAGTTGCCAAAAATGCGTCAGATAGAAAGGATGCTGATAAACCGGCCGCTGTGAGTGATATACAGGGTAAGAAGATATCGATGTGCATAGAAGATGTCAAAGAATCATTCAAAACTCTTATGGATGAAGCTATTAAGTTGGAAGAGAATTCGTCAATACTTATGATAACACGAAACGAGATTGTTAGTAGTTTGACAGAATTTGAAGAATATGCAAGCTCAGGAATCGAAGATTTGAGAAAGTTAATCGAAAAATTAAGTCAATATGAAAAAATGACTAGAACCGCTTAAAGGGGAGGCTATTATTGTGAAATTTAATTTTGGAAGAGCGAGTCCCAATACGGTTTATAAAAGATGTAATAGGAACTTCAAAGCAGTCATTAGCTGCCAAACTTTAATTACCGTACAGAATATTTTGTGTATGGTCAGGAGATAAAAAAATGGAAGAAATTATGGATATGGATGTAGACGTTGAGGACATGACAGAAATAGAAAGTCTGTACCAGGATTTGTCTGAATATGATAACAAATTTCTCAAACTATACAAATATGATGATGAGATTTATATGGAGTATTACGATGGAGATGAATCACAATATTACAAACTGTCTGAAGATGAGGTTACTGAGATTGAAAAGAACCAACGCAGATTTCTGGATCGTCAAGCCGCAGAAATAGCTAGCAACGAGGAGGGAAGAGAGCAGATTGAGCGGTATGGGTGGAACCTAGATACTCCTGATGGAGATGCAATCGATGACGACTATAATGGTGATTGCTGGATACTATCTTATAAAGAATATTATGGTCCCTACGTCGAAATAGGATGGGTGCATCTCAACAATTTTGATGGTGAGAAGGTCTACGATGAAAACGTGTACGATTATAGTGAAGAAGATGCACTCACTACCTCAGATATTCACGAGGGTACCGTGTTTACAGCTAGTGCCGCAAGAGAATGGGTTGAAAATACAAAAGGTGGCGATAGGTACACCGAACATAACCAGGTGGACCCAACAAGGTACATTATTATATCTGAGGAGCAGTTCGCTTACCATGCAATCTTTTAAAAATGTCTTTAAGAGGAGGATGTAAAAATGGGCAGTAATTCCAAAATTGACTGGACGGGCGTGGCCTGGAATCCGAGAGCAAGTTGCACAAAAAAAAGACGGGCCGTCTATTGCTAAGGCGAACCAGGGACGAAATGCCTGTATGGAGCAGGAAGGAGGTGAAAAGAAAAAGCGGCCTATCTTAGAATAGACCGCATGAGTAAGGGTAGCGTTACAAATAGTCATAAGAAGGGTAACATAAACCTCAAAAAAAAGTAAAGCTAACCCTAAAAAACTATAGTAACAGGCTTGAGCCAAATGCAAGGGGAGTCTTGCGTGCGGTTCTTTAGGAGGAAAGGGTTCGCAAGAACCCCGACCTACCTAACATACGTTAATCAAGTAAACTAATAAAAGGAGCATCATGGATAAGAGCGCGATTAAACGCATTATAAATCAATGCCTTGAAAGTAATGCAACTCGTCTAGCCCTGACAGGTACACAGATCACTGAGCTGCCGAACGAGATCGGAAGGCTAATAAATCTGAGAGAGCTTATACTAATAGATAACAAGCTCACAACCCTTCCCAAAGCAATATGTAACCTCGTAAATTTGATAGAGCTGAACCTCGCTGGCAATCAGCTAAAAAGCCTCCCACAGGAGATAGAACGTTTCGTAAATCTGAGAAAGCTGAACCTCGCTGGCAACCAACTTACAGCTCTTCCCAGAGGGATAGGGAATCTCGGAAATCTGTTAGAGCTGGTTCTGGATAAAAATCAGCTTAAACGTCTGCCGCAGGAGATATGTAATCTTGCAAATCTCCTGGTGCTTACACTTGTCCACAACAAACTAACCGAGTTACCGATGGGGATAGGACGTCTTAAAAATCTGCAAGTATTAGGACTGTCAGACAATAAACTGACGTTGCTTCCATCTGAGATCGGGAACCTCTCAAATTTGATAATATTGATGCTTTCGGCCAACGAGGTATCCTTGATTCCCTCTGAAATTGAAAATCTCAAGAACCTCCGGTCGCTTGCCCTGTCATATACCCGTTTAACCAGCTTACCACCGGAGATAGGGAATCTCGGAAATCTGGGTCAGCTTTGCCTGTGTAGCAATCATTTAATTGTAATTCCGGCGGAAATAGGAAAGCTAACGAATCTGCAATTTCTTTATTTGTTACAGAACCAGCCAATAGACCTTCCCTCTGAGATAGAAAGTCTCGCAGATCTTACCGTGGCGATTACCGACGCTAAGGATTCGTCCATTATTCATATGCAGAATATAAAAGATTATATGCATGGTTAGGTAGACCTATTCACTATGTTTGTTCAATATATGTAGACATAGACAAATGCTTCAGAAGTAGGCTTGAGCAGATTGCGGGGAAAGTCTCACTTTCGGCTCTATAGGAGGAAAGGGTTCGCACGGGCCCCTACCTACCTAATTGATAGTGAAGATATTAACTACATCTAAGGAGATACATGAAAAAGAATAAGATAAATCAATGCCATGAATGCAATGAACAAGTGCTAACCGGCAAGCTGAACACCGAAATGCCACAGGAGATTGAGAATCCTGAAATTCTACTTGAGAGTAACGTTCCCGACGGTAGTCTTGAGAATTTTCTACAGACTTTAGAAAATTTTAGAAATCTACACGAGTTTGACCTTCAGAGTAACTTAGGGTTGGAGTTACCTGCAAGAGTCGAGGATCTGACAGACCCGAAAGATTCTAATACTGCAAACAATTATCAAACAAGAGTTTCGCTGGATGTCAGGAACTTCATAAACTCACAAAAGCTCAACCTTAGTAAAAAGCATCTGACAGAATTGCCTCCGGAGATAGGGCAACCTGAAAATCTGCAAAGTTTAGACCTTAGTAGTAACCAACTGACAGATGTACCTCCGGAGATAGGGAATCTCAAAAACCTGAAAATGCTTAATATTTCTTTTAACAATATATCCAAACTACCACCTGAGATAGGGAATCTAACAAACCTAATAGAAATTCATATTTTTGGCGACCAGCGAATTGTGCTTCCTCCGGAGATAGGGCAGTTAATTAACTTACGAGAGATTAACTTCTCCTATCGTAACATGCCACGCGAGTTTCCAAGTGAGATATATAATATTCCGGAACTATCAATAACTGACTGGCATGACTGATTGCAACAAGTGGGTCTATTGTTACTATTACTCAGAGCATTAAATATGTGGCACTCACAACGCTGACTTTACTACGAAAGCGGCAGTCTTGGTCTTTTAAACTGTCACACAATTATCGCTCTGAGTAATAAGAGCGATTATAGGTGGTAATTGACGTTATACGGCCATCAACAACAAGCTTCTATAACTGATAATGTCACCTATAAACCGCTCTCATTAAAGGCTTGAGCCAAATGCAGGAATTATTCGCTATCGGCTCTCTAGGTAGAAGGGTTCGCAAGAACTCCGAACTACCTAACATATGTTAACCGAATTATTTAACAAAGGAGTAAAAATGGATAAGAGTGAGATTATACAGATAATAAATCATTGTATTGAAACTAATGCAACTTACCTAGACTTGACATACAAAGGGATCAACGAACTGCCGATAGAGATAGGGAGGCTTAAGAATCTGAGAGAGCTTGACATTTCCAACAATCATCTAACAGCACTACCATCAGAGCTTGGGAGTCTCGAAAATCTACAAAAGCTTACACTTTATGTTAACGAGCTAACAGGACTTCCACCTGAGATAGGGAATCTAAAGAATCTGGAAATTCTTGAACTTTCAAATAACTGGATAGCCCAGCTTCCTCAAGAGATGGGCAGCCTCCTAAATCTGCAGAAACTTGATGTTCATGCTAACATTCTAATAGAGTTGCCAGAGGGGATAGGCAGTCTCACAAATCTGGAAATATTTGACCTTTCAGGTAACACGATAGCCCAGCTTCCTCCGGAGATAGGAAGACTTAAAAATCTGTATGAACTGAACCTTTCTAATAACAACCTAATAGAATTGCCATTAGAGCTAGGGGCATTAAAAAATTTAAAAGTATTAAAGATTTCGAGTAACAGGCAAAATACTATTGAGGACGGCATGGATATTAAGCAATTTTTAACAGAGCAAGATAAAGAACAAGAGCTTCGTATAGAAAACAATATCGGCGAATTATTACAGGGGCAGGAAACACTTATAGAGCTACAGAAGTGTGATCCATATATGTTCTACACGCTAAAATTTCTTCCGATTGCAATAGGCAAGGTTTCACCGGTTATAGGGAGTCTTTTAGAACTTCAAGAGTTAGATATTTCTCAGAACAGTCTAATAGAATTGCCGTCATGGATTGGTAATCTCACGAATCTGCAAAAGCTTGACCTTTCGTCAAATCTCATCGGTAAGTTTCCTCCATCGATAAGAAATCTTACGAAACTTCAAGAACTTAATATTTTTAACAATGTGATAGCAGAAATACCATTTGAAATAGTACATCTGACAAATCTACAAGTTCTTAAGCTTTCAACTAACAAGCTAACAGCCTTACCGTTATGGATAGGTGATATGACAAATCTCATTGAGCTTGGGCTTTCAGGCAATCCTCTAAGAGAACTTCCACCGACAATAGGAAATCTCATAAATCTTAAAGACATTAACCTTTCGGGTTGCAATCTAACAGAACTTCCGCTGCAGATATGTAATGTTGTAAATCTGCAGGAGCTTCATGTTACAAATAACCACTTAGTCAAGCTTCCTCCTGAGATTGGGAACCTTAGAAAACTTCAAGAACTTAACCTCGCTCAGAATGAGCTTACAGAACTCCCGCTTGAGATGGTAAATCTGAAATATCTACAAGTTCTTGGTGTATTAAGTAACAAGCTAACAGAATTACCATCGTGGATAGGGAATCTAACAAATCTGAAGGAGCTTCACGTTTTACACAATCACTTAACCAAGCTTCCTCCAGAGATAGGGAACCTAACAAATTTAGAACTGCTAGACCTTTCGTATAACGAGATACACAGGCTTCCTCCAGAGATAGGAAGTCTTGTAAATCTCAGAGTGCTTGTCCTATCAAGCCGACAGCTAATTCTGCTTCCAGTAGAGATGTTAAAGCTATCGGGATTGAGAGAAATTTACTTTCATGAGTGTCAGCCAACTTGGTTTCAGCCTGAGATTAAAAGTCTCGAAACTCTACAAATGTTTGTCTACTCTTAATAAATGCTGAACAAAATAGTAATTATAATAGTTATTAAAATTCGGAGGTAATTATGAAAGCGATATGTACCAAAAAGGAAAGTAAAATCGTAAAGAAATGGTTGATAAGCGTACCGTTATCTTTACACACAGCAACCAAAGGAGATGCAGCTGCCCAAAGAGTTACGGTGAATGACTATATTATAAACGCTTTAATGGACTATCTTCAAAAAAGAGGGCTGAACCTAGAAGAAATGTCGAAAACAGCTTAGTAATGTAGGAAATGTGTGTTAAGTGCCGTAACGTAAAAGTACAATTACGGCACGGGAGTAAAAATTAACTTGGCGGTTAATTAGTACTATAGCATATAAGCATAATATATAAATACTCCCCGCAAACAAATCCTACAGTTTTATAAATTTCTTTTTAAATAGGAGCGTACAAATGAGCAAGTACGAAATAGGGGGACTATTGCTTTATGGATGTTACTGAACCACAGATTAAAACTATAAATGGCACCATAAGAGTTTTTGATTATTTGCCCGTTAATTACGTAATGGGTACCATAATAACAACAACGAATAATCAGATTATAGTTACAAATGTTATGTTCGTAAACATATCTTGTGTTTATCCAAATCAAAAGCCGGACGAAATAGAAATTAGGAGGATTCCAGAAGAACAATTTACGACGGAGCCATACTTAATAATAGATAACAGTATCGCGTATACACAAGCAAGGGAAGGTATAGTTATGGGTAACTTTTCTGAGGAGTTCCCTTTTTATAAGAACATCAGTTCAGGAACTCAAACGTTCAAGGCTACGATGCTATTTAAACCAGTAACCGCTCATGATTACTTACGGTTGGAGAATGCTGAAATGGAGAAATGGCAGCGATATATAATTGAAAGTATAAAGAATCTCACTGATTTATCAATTGATATATTGGACATTATTTTCAGCTTGTGGATAGAAAAAGCCAAGCACTCTGAAAGTACTATAACAATAACGGTAGATGATATTCTGCGTATCAGGGGCTTGAGAGAACATAAGGCAGGCAGTGGAAAAAGAGGTGGATACCGTGAAGAGGACCGGATGCTGATTTCAGAGCAGATTGACTTACTTGCCAACATATGGATTTCAATAGCGGAGTATGAGGTTACCACTGAAAATGAGAAAAACAAGCAGAAAAAAAGAACAAAGTTAAGTTTTGAGACTCGCTACATTGTCGTAAGCAGCCGAGTTCGTCAAGAAAGTAGTAGTGGTGAGTACACATTAGGATGGACAATACGGCCAGGTGATGTTTTCGCGAAAATACTTACCGGACCGTCACGTCAAACAGCTCTGCTCCCACGCGCAACTGTAGGATATGATTACTACAGATGTAGCTGGGAAAAAAGGCTATCTCGCTATCTTTCGTCAATCTGGCGCATCAGACAAAAA
>JADFXO010000103.1 GCA_015233485.1 Nitrospirota bacterium | reverse complement strand
CGCGAAACCAGAGTCAAACATGGTTGCTAATTGGATTAAATTAAGTAAAAGTAATGAAGAAATAATAGGGGCACGCAAACTTGGGAAAACCTTATTTTTATGTCCTGAAGATGTACTCAAACATCAAGTTATATTCCCCATATTGGTTCCTGCCGTTAATTATATTTTGAAAGAGCATGGAAAAATAGATAAGCTTATTCTTATTGTTACAGATCAGAAAGACAACCGTTACAACTTTGGCGATACTATTAATTCGGGGAAGTTAATAAAAAAAATATTTCCGGGTCAATTCGGCAATATTAAGGATATTGAGTTGCTGATTGTCTCACATGTAAATCCCTACATGGCGGATCTAGCTCATGAATATTTCAAGAAAGAACTTCCATCACATGCTCCTGTTAATGCAACGGGAAAATTCTATCCTGTAATCTCTGCCGGTATTCCGCACCTGAACGCGGCGCTACATAATGTGGCGTTTAATCTGTACGGCAGGAAGTGTTACCCGATACAAGTAAAACAGCCGCCTCAAGAAGCTCTGCGAACCGGTAGTGGACACGGCACAGTTGAGCCTGTCTCTCTTACCCCTTTTATAAGAGATATGGTCATAAGGATGATAAAGACTCACATATCGCGCTATGACTACATGGGGGCAATAGGGGTTATAGAGGAATTTGGGGAACTACCCAATGCCGCACTTGTTAAGAATGTGCTCCATTATGCTGAGATGAGGAGAAATCTAAACATCACAGAGGCTACAAAATTTCTTAACGCGCATTCAAGCGATAGCACAATAAAGGCCTTGCTTGATGAAGATAAAAGCCCGTCCCTTGCAAATCTCCTTAAACATATGCTCTCACTGTTAAAAATTCAGGCAAGGAACAAGAATATTTATGGGTTTGTACTCAATGTTGGGACATTCTATGAAAACCTATTGAGATATATAGCATGGGATGTAACCGGTATCGAAGAATTAAAAGATGTAAGCAAGCAACAATTCCTATCAAATACAACTAGCATAACAGGTTTAGACAGCAAGAACGGCTCAATACTGTGCACGCCAAAGACCTACAGCAAATTAATCGAAGATAAAATCAAACAAAATAAAGCAGCATCATATAAAGACAGTTACGGTATGTTAAAGAAATTCTCCAATGTATACAAAATCAGAAATAAACTGCTCCATCAAATAGCGGGGATTAACGAACAACAGCTAAATAACCTTTGCAGTAATAATGATAAACGGTCGATCGGCATATCTTTAAATATAAATCAAACTGCATCACTTGTAGATTTTATAACTTCTGCATTAGAGGAACTGTTGAAGGCAATACTTAAAGAAACAAGTATCCCTAACCTCTATAATGAGATTAACGAATTTATTTATAAAACGTTGGAACCGGATCTATCTAATGAGGTTAAGTTATGAAAGTTGTCATACAAAAAACTGACCTTGACACCTGTCTAACCGCCCTTATTATGGGGGTTACGGGGAGCGATAAAGTTATCATTTCAAAAGGAGACGCCCCCGAGGAAGATAGCAAAAATCCGGATGTGCTGTGCATAGAGGCAGGAGGAAGCGGACAAACACAATGGAACAACTTTGATCATCACAACGAGGGAAGCGGTCTGCATCCTGCCTGCCTTCAGGCCTATATGGCGGCAGGTAAGGATGATGCAAAACTCAAGAGACTCGTTGATTATGTCTGCATCGTGGATGACAGACCCAAAGACCACCCTAATGTGAAATTTCCATCCCTGTCCAACCTTTTTTCAGGGTTGCTTTTTGTCGAGCTAAATCCCGTTGCTCAACTGTTTAAGGGGATGGAGATGCTCAGGATGGTTTTGCAAGATGATATTGACCCTTTTGATACAATGCCAGATATGGAGGAATGGAAAGAATATAAAAGAGCTAAAAAGGAAAACATGAAAAAAGTTGAAGAGACCTTAAAAAAGGCTAAGTTTCATACGGCCGCCAGCGGAATGAAGATTGGCTATTTGGAGTCGGATTTTATCGGAGGCATCGGAACGCTTTACGGGGGAGGGATGCGATTTTGTGATAATGTATAATCCAGCTTTTGGAGAACCATCTATAAGAAAATTCACAATTGCAGGCAATAATAAGGACGTCATTCATCTGCTTGGATATTTTAATAAGATTGAACAGGGCTGGGGCGGCAAGAAGACGATTGTGGGCACGCCAAGAACCGGAACTAATCTAAAGGAGGAGACTGTGCTTGAAATAGTAGGAAAAATAGAACCAAAAAAGGCTGCTCATATTCTTACCGTAGGGATATCGTTGTTATCTAACAATAGTGGAAAAAAAGACAGTACAACTGATCATAACAATGGGATAAGTGAACTTGTAAGAGTGATACAATCACGCGATAAAGGGAGTGAAGCTATAAATACTGATATAAATCGTTTTGTAGAATATCTTAAAAGTCTTGATTTGAATGCTGAAATGAAACTTGATGCACCAAACAAAAGTAAGACGGCATCAATCAATCATTTTCCTCAAGAGATAACCTATATCTATAAGCGATATCTTGAAATTAAGGGCAAACCCGTTAGCCCGAAAGAAACCATATATCTTATGCCGACCGCAACGAATACTGCAAAGCATTGCGCTGAGGTTGTCAAAGGTTATGTTAATCAAAACACCTCTTTGAATCAATACTTTGATTTTGGGAATATAAGGCCGATTGGAGAAGGCGTAACTCCCGAACTCTTCGGGGGCACATTTGATTATAATGGTTTTATGATTGGTATCAGCCAACTATATGAATCCATTTATGAGATAATAAAAATGGAAAGTGAAACTAGGAAGATATATATAAATAGTACTGGTGGACTCAGTAATCCTCGTGTATACATGACACTTCAAGCCCTGCTGCACTCTCACAAATGCGTTATATGTTACGTGCAGGAGACGTATTCCCCCATAGTAAGAATCCCCACCTATCCGGTTGGTGTCGATTTTCATCACTGGCACAGGAATGAGGCACGGCTGAAAATGGTACTTAATGGCAACAAGGCCTTTAAAAAATACTTGAGTGAAGAGATGAAGAATCTCATAACGGGTGGAAAGCTCAATACCCTCGGCAACCAGTTTAGAGATAGATATAAAGAGCAGCGAAAGAAAGAGCCTATAGAGGTATACTCCAAAGAGATAATAACTAATCTCCTCCAAGATGAACTTGGCGATGAGGTAAAAACTTATAGAGATATATTAGAGAACATCATCGATAAATCGGGCAAATATATTTGGACTGGCGACAAAGTACCCGACATGGTGGAACATGCAAGCCGACACCATCACCATCTTCTTGAATTTGCGGAACTTTTTCTTACACCCATGTTCGACGTTAATAATTCGTTTCTCAATATAAAAGAAAGGTTTTGTCTCATAGCAGGTATATTATTGCACGACTGTGGGCATAGCCTTGATTTTATAAAAATGGATAACGGAGCAATCATCCCTCTTTTCCCATCAGAAATAAGAAAGTATCACCACATACTGTCTGTACAGAGACTTAATGATAAAACATTGGGGGAGGATATCGGCTGGGATCCGAAGGGTACTCTTTCGTCAGATGAATCAGCCGCGGTTTGTAACGCGGTGCTGGACGTTTGCAGGTATCACAGAAGAGAAATGCCTTACAACAATTCCGACTCCAAATATGAAGACCCATTTGTTGGCAGTTATGCGCCACTGGCAACAAAAATTGATGACTACAAAAGTATTGGTATCGACATTATGAAGGTTGTTGCCATGCTTAGAATCATAGATAGTTGTGATGTCCAATCCTCAAGACCTGGAACTGAAAAGGAAGTCCATATTGCTCTCCACTTGATGAAACAAGATTATGAGACGGCGTTAATCAGGTCAAGCTATGCTTATGAATCTTATCAGCAAATCTGCGATTTAATTAAAACCGATAATGAATTTAAAAAAGGCTGTTTTTATATATCGTGTAGTTATGACCAGAAGACCGGACTAAAGATGGGATTGAAAGATGGTTATGTAGAATTCAAAAAAAGCTGCATCGAAGCTCTTAATAGCGGGAATAATGAATCAAAGACACTTGCCCGTGCGTGGCTGACGGCTGCCGATCTCATAGACAGGGCCGACATGAAGATAAAACAGGAAAAACACTATGATAAGCACATGAATTTAAAGGATATAAAGGTCATTCCTGCCTTAAATTTCACTAAAGAGAATATGACTATTGATATAATACTATGCCCAAGAAAGATATTGGAAAGTACTACCTCGAACGATCTATTGAAAGAATTTACTTCTGAATATGAACCAGTAAAACAACATTTAGGAAAGTTTAACATCACCATTCAATACAGATGGGGAGATATCGACAAATACAGTGAAGTTGATGAGTGATAGGAGGTTAAAACATGCTGGTTTTTCAAAGAGATTTTACCCATATAGAGAGGGGATGCGAGCGGGCGAAAGTTGATGTCAGGTCTTCCGTCTTCAAACGGAAGTTGATATTTCCTTAAATCAATTGGTATAGTTCAAGGTAAAGAGGGGAGTGTCTTTGTTTTGATGTCATGTAGAGAATATTTCGTACAGACGAGGATAACCAGACGAGGATAAAGTGTCAGCCATTGCAATACTGTTAATAGCTTTCGGCCTTATGCTTGGTTTTTATTCATTCAGGAGGGCTTCCCAAAAGCTGCTTAGGGTTCTTTTAGTTGCAGCCTTTCTTCCCGTCCTGATTAGCGTGGGAATGGGCTCTTTCAATAATGTGTCGCAAGAACAGAAGCTCATCATTGTAATCATAATCTTGGTAGTTGGCATATTCATAGCGTTGAGACTGTTACTGGGCCGGGAAGCGTTTGGCAGGCTGGTGTTTGAAACAATTTGGGGTGCCGTGAAGGCTGTTTTAGTTTTTCCATTCAAGGTGATTGCTTTTTTCTTTAAAAAATATATATAATGCATGTGCCTAATGGCGTAATTCGCAAAGGGAGGTTCGTTGCATGATAAACGTATCAAAAGCTCATCGCATTACCAGCCGCCAGATATATAAGAAAGGTAAGATGCATGGTAGGGATTGGAGATGGTCGTTTTGGCCCCCAAAATGGCCATTTCGTAAAGAAAAAATTGCAGTTCCATCTGTTGACAGTATAGAGCTGTCTGACTATGAAAACACTCTTTTACAAAATGGGAGCCGAAATGTCTCATCTATTGCGGAAGAATGGAGCGAGAAAGATAAAAAACTCTATCAGAGCTGTATGGATGCTGTTTCTGAGTATAAGAGTGCCAAGGATTCCGTTGCCACTGCGAAAGGCGTGAATTTAGAGAGTTCCGGCACATATAAAGTCGCAGGGGATGTCTATCGTGAACTCGAACGTCCGAGTATTTCCAAAACATTTTATGTAATACTTAGCGTAGTAATGTTTATATCAGAGGCATCTTTCAACACTATGATATTTAAGTTTATGGGGATGAAACAAACGGAGACCATGGTAATTGCATCAGGTCTAACTCTTGTATTATTTTTAATAGCTCATTTCAGCGGCCACATAACAAAAAAGGATAGAAAAATTTTGACCGATAAGATTATTTTGATAGGGTCAGCCATTGCTTTGATCGCGGGATTATATGTTTTAGCTGAGTTCAGAATGATTTTTTTTGAAGCTCTCCAAATATCTAAGGAAATGGGTGTTAAGTGGAGCGATAATAGTATAATGATTTCATTTTTTATTATTAATATGTTATTTACAAGTGGAGTCTTCATTTTTTCCTATATGGCCGCATATAAGGATCCTGAGCGCTTCAGTTCTCTAAAAGACAATTATTTGAAAGCAAAAAAACACCGTAACTATGGAAGCAAAGACTTATCAAGCGGCGATAAACGACTTCTTAACTCAATAAAAGTATTAAATAAGGTCCATTCTGATAGAACACGTTCCTTTGCTAAATATCAGAAAATGGCTGAAACGGAGCGGAAAGCGTGGGTAGTAGCTATTCATCAGTATAGAGAAGCCAACACTGAAGCTCGGAATGCTAATGAGAAATATCAAACCAGGCCGGCATGTTTTGATATTAATGTTGATGAGAAGATCAGGGTACCATCTGAACTAACTGAGTTAAATGATTGTGGGAATTGTTATTATAATGTATACACCAATAAGCATGAAGAAAATTAATGAAGAAAATTATTATCATGATTCTGCTATTTGCTTTCCTGTATGTTTTGCAGTCATGCGAGTATATCCAACCTAAGGAAGAGCCGAAACCGACATATAAGACTGTGATAGTGCTCTACGATTTGTCTGATAGTACCATAGATTTTAGGAATGATTACTATAACGCATTTGATAAGATTCTTAAATCAATCAATCATGGAGATAACCTTGTCGTTGCCAAGATTACCGACCATTCGGTCAGCGAATCAGTAGTCCCAATAGACCATACGTTTCCAAAATTTACTCCCCTTGATCCTATGTCCAAGGAACCGACTGATAATGATATGCTAATAAAAAAAGCAAAGGCTAAAGCTGATAATGAAATAGAGAAAGAAAAAGAAAAACTCCGTGAAGACCTTAAAAAATTTATTTTTAAAGAGAGAGCCAAGATGACAGCCATTATGAGTTCTTTACAGGTCGCAGATAGGGTGTCTAAGTCCTACAAGAGCGATAAAACTGTCTTGGTTATTTTCTCCGATATGATTGAAGAGTCCTCGAATTATAATTTCACCAAAGCAAATCTGGACAATGCGTCTATTAGAAAGATAATTGAAAAGGAGGCTGCCGCTTTCAGATTACCTGATCTGAAAGGGATAAAGGTATATATAGCTTCTGCCGCCAAAGATGTTAATGACAATAAGTATTTAAACGTACAACGTTTCTGGCTTGAGTACCTCAAGAGGTGTGGGGCTGACCTCAAGAAGGAAAACTACGGCAGCTCGTTAGTAAACTTTAATGAATGAGAGAGAACTCCACCGAAAAAAAACGCTTTATGTTGGAAGGCCTTCTTGGTTATATTACTATGGTATATATTTTTTCGGTCTCTTTTTTTTGATTGTTAGTAGTGAATCAAGGAGCTTTGTGCTTCGTTCAGCCATTATCTCTTTACCTATTTTATTAGCCGTAATATTCAGGCATAGGTTATTATATTCGATAACCGAAGATAGAGCGATTGTCAGGACGGGAATAATTGCAAAGAACACAAAGGAGCTGAAAATAGAACATATTATAAGCATACAGGTAAATCAAAATCCAATCGAAAGGCTCTTTGGAATCGGCACTGTTAGGCTCATGTCTGACGGCGAATGCGAGTCTCATGTCGCCTTTAAAGGTGTGAGAGATCCTGAAGGGATAAGGGATAAGATAACAACCATTCAATAAATAAGATGGCGGTTATTTTTCGCATTGCAAGTCTTTACTTCCTACAACTATAACCCATACGAGCTACGGCTGTTTCAGTTAGCATATGCTGCAAAACAGTTCATGATTCAATGGTTGCGTATGCGTATTCCGGCGTGAAGAAATCAATTCATCGGAGTACGCATCTGCGGTTGAGAAGGGAATCACGATATATTTTGATGAATGATGCCATCTCATCTGCACTGCCGGCAATTCGGTTAAATGTCTTCAAAAAGTGATTGATATTAATATCCTTGTCATAATGAGGATATCTTATTTCATGGTCAACTTCCCCCCAGGCCTCTTCGAATACCGTCCTAACCTGAATTTCAGCATAAGCAGTGAATACTTCTCCACTGTCAACATATACGTCTCTTTTTATAAGGTAGTGCGCCGACCGGTAGCCCGACTCCTTTTCAATGAATGTAAACCGTCGACTCTCGACCTCAGATTTAAGTTCATCCTGCCCTTGAATCTCATCACCTTTGCGGACATAGAATCTTTTTTCGACAATCTTTTCTTTGTACAGGTCTGTCAACTGTTCATCAATTTCCAGCCAGTTGCTTTTGAATAAATGGAGTACCCGTAAGCCTATCAAATCTGTGAGGATTGACTTGTAATTATCGACTGTCAGCTGTCCATATTTTGCATTTCCTATGGTATTATCGCTGTTGAAATATTTGTGTACCCCGTCTTCCCGTGCCTTGTCTTCCCGTCTAATTATTTTGACAATTACATGATCAGCAATTTTTACCCTTGGTCGAATTGAATGGACATGTTTCCTTTCTATTGTTGTTGAATCCCATTGCTCATCATCTATTAGAAGAACTTGGAGTTCATTGTGTATCAACTTCACTTCTCTGGAAAAATAGGGTTTATGAAGGATATAATCTCGGTATACGTCTTGAAGTATACGGCTATGTTTTTTCAACATGTCCACCTGTTCTGTGGAAAGAAAGAATTTAGTTGCTATCTCATCCATCGGAATATTCGTTGCTTTAGAATTCTCACGCTTGTACAGATATATACCCCTATCGTATTTTGATTTACCCCATCTTACCAGGTTGAACTCATTCAATAGATTCTGTAAAATATTGAGATCTTGGTATTCAGAGGTCGAAACCTTTATCTCCATTTCATAAAAGGTGATTTCTTTGTCGACTATTGTATATACCATAGTGTCAAAATGGAACCTGAACTCACTTTCTCCATTCTCAACGAGAACCTCTGTCCTGCTAGTTGTTATATCAAATTTTTTCTCCAGAATGATTAACGGCAACGACAACACGCTGCGTAGTAAACTACAAAAGTCAGGAACAATAATATCAATAGATGCGTTACTCATGAGTGAGGAAAATTGAACATCTGTCAAATTATGCTTTATCTCTCTTCGCTTATAGATAGCATCTGTCCCTGTGATGGAATCTTGTTTTTTTATCTTTAGGTTGAGAGCGAGCTGTTGAGGACTTGACTGCCTTATCCTGAGAGAAGCACCTTTGGTATGCAGAGTCAAGCTGCTGTCATCAAGATATCTATCTGTCTGTGTTATAAAAGTAATCTTAACTTTCTCAAACTGCCTTATGACAAAATCATATACGGAATTAAGTTGCTTCTCATCTTTTATAAGAAGCTTGATTTCATCGTTATCATTTGCCAAGATAGTTTGCAAGTTGGCCTCTCTATAATCAGTCATTAAGACCTCAGCACAGCCCCCTTTGGTGTACATAGGCCAAACATGTGTCTTCGTTTCCCGCAGAATTTGTTGGCAAAATATTCTTGATCCTTAACACTAAGTTCCTCCTGTATTTTTTTTTTGACATATTCATATAGCGTACTTCTCGCTCGTATTTTGACCCTTTAGAGACTTCAAGATTTAACTCATTCTTTATGGTTTCGGATATCCCAGATACGTCGACTATCGGCATACCTTTGCTCTCAATCTCTATCTCGATGTCAGGGCCATCAATTTTACCGTTTTGCTCATAATGAACAACATCAATGCAAACCTCGGCATGTTGATGCTTACCGTTTTTAATATCCAACAGTTCACGTCTGTTTTTAACGGTTACTACCGGCTTAAGGTTATGGCAATCAGGGGCAACATAAGGGATAAGTTTGTATGGCAATACCGTAATTCTTTCCCCTCTGAACAAAGCGTCTTTCTGCGATTTTGAAATAGTAATTTCTTCCTCGATTCTACGATACTCACCCTTCAATCTGTCCTCTGAAACAGCATGGCTTGGTCGAGCTTTTAGCGTCACCCTTGCAACCTTTCCTTCTGTTTCTCGAAATCTGAATGACACCCCATGTTTGAACAGGCAAAGATCCGCGTCATCAAAGTACGTATCCACCTGCTCTTTAGACTTTCCTGTAATTGTCAATCCAATTTCTTTTAGTATTTCTTTTATTTGGCCAGATATCTGAGATACGCTTAAAATATTTTGTGGAACAGAAAGCTTGAATTCGTGTTCATAGGGTATTGTTACAGGGACTGGCGGTAGTGGCTTGGTAACATCATATTCCCTGAGTAACTCATCAAAGAGCTCTGTATAATCCTCTTTCCTTCCTCTATGAGGTTCACTTTCAAGCAACGGTATCCCCCAGTAGTCTTTGCCATGGTAGCCTTCTTCAGGATAGTCAACATAAGCAACGTTTCCATTTATTTCCCAGCGTATCCATTTGAAATGATCCAAATCCAAACCCCATTTATGTATGGGATGTATCCGGTGGTACTGTCTTCCCACGGGCTTGCCTTTGGCACCATGTTTTATTTTTTCGTATAGACGTGCGAATAGCGGGCTTACAGAATCATCAGGACAAGTCTGAAAAAAATACAAATTAGGAGTGATAATCTCAGGGAAACATTTTCGCACAGAGCGGTCAATTTTTGTCTTATCTTTTATCCCAGCAGCCTTGACGTCATGTTTATCAAAAAAGTGTGGCTTAAAAACTGAATCAATTATATGAATCATATCAGTTTCATTTGTCAGGTAGCTTGCACCTACAAGGAGATATGAAGGGCCAGAGGAGGGAATCACTAGAATGCTAAAATTGTTTTTACTCCTTGTCATGCGCCAGTCATCTGGTAGATACAGATTCAACTCTGCAATGACTTCAAGTAGTTTTGAAACATCATTGCCCGCTCTAACCTTGAATTTTGTTATTGGCTCCCAAACACCCTCCGAATTGTGGTGCTGTGCTGACTTATTTAAAACAAGCATGATATATTCCTCCTATTATTAGAAAATGTCTATCCGGTTAGCCCCTAAGAGATAGGATGTTCACGTTTCTCGGTTTGAACAAGTTCATCAAATGTAATAGTTCCGGTTGTTACGCACGCTTGTACTAGCCGATCAAAAATCTCATCTTCCCAAAATCTACGATTGAATCTATAACAAATCTCATTATAAGCTATAGTGGACCCACGGTGGATTTATTCTGGCCTTAAAAC
>JADFXO010000102.1 GCA_015233485.1 Nitrospirota bacterium | reverse complement strand
GTGTCCGCAGCGTAGCACAGAAAATGAGAGAGCTTATGCTTAACATTCGCTTGGTCTTCGACTACTTACGTATGTCAAAAAACTCTGCTTCTACGGCACTTGCCTGATGGAGAACAAATTTACCGTGGTGTTTATGTGTTTCCTTTCTCGTATCCAATATTTTAATATATATGTTGGTGCGTTGCCGGCACCCGATAGGTTTATCAATTGGAGGCAGGATGATTTTAAGCGTTAATGTTGACCATGTGGCAACACTAAGGCAGGCCAGGCTTGGCAGCGAACCTGACCCGGCTGCCGCTGCGGTTGTTGCCGTCCTCGGCGGGGCAGATGGGATAACAGTCCACCTGAGGGAAGACAGAAGACACATAAACGACAGAGATGTTGATGTGGTGCGTCAGATACTGGCTGTCCCGTTGAATCTTGAGATGGCGGCAACGGACGAGATGATTGAAAAGGCAATCGTGGTAAAACCCGCCATGGTGACACTTGTCCCGGAAAAAAGACAGGAACTTACTACAGAGGGCGGACTTGTCGTGTTGACCCAAAGGGAGCGCCTCAAGTATGCCGTAAAGCGGCTTCACGGGGCCGGTATTGAGGTAAGCCTGTTTGTCAATCCATCACCGCAAGACATAGAGGATTCTCTTTCCACTGGAGCCGACAGGGTGGAAATCCACACAGGGACGTACGCAAACGCCCAAACTCCTCTGATAGTGAAACAAGAACTCGAAAAAATATTGGCGGCAGTCGAAAAGGCGGTGCAATTAGGGCTTACAGTAAACGCGGGCCACGGGCTTAACTACCACAATGTGCAGGCAATCGCGGGTATTAAGGCAATAAGCGGTCTCTACATAGGACATGGCATAATGTCCCGTGCTGTAATGGTCGGCATGGAGCAGGCCGTAAGGCAAATGAAAAAACTAATAATACAAACAAGACACACATGATATTTGGCATAGGGGTAGACATCGTAGAAAATGAGAGGATAAAAGCAGCGCACCAGCGCTGGGGACAAAACTTCCTCGGGCGGGTCTATACGGATGGCGAACTTGAGTATTGTTTTACAAAGAGCAACCCCGTTGATTCCCTATCGGGAAGATTTGCCGCAAAGGAGGCTTTTATCAAGGCGGCAGGCAGCTCTAAGGCCGCCCTTAAGGACATCGAGGTCACAGTTGATGCTTGCGGTAAGCCGTCGTTAAAGCTCCACAACTCTGCAATGGAGTTCACGGCTGATAACGCGATAAACGGCAGCCACCTGAGCATCAGCCACCAAAAACGATACAGCGTAGCTGTGGTAGTGTTGGAAAAATGAGGAGGGCAGGCAGTTCATGAAAGTAGTAACCGGTGTGCAGATGAAACAGATAGACGCAAAGACTATCGATGACATGGGAATCCCTGCGATGGTACTAATGGAGCGTGCCGGGGTTGTTACGGCTGCGCATATTATGGAGAAATTCCCCCCCCGCGATGTATGTGTGTTGTGTGGCCCCGGCAATAACGGTGGAGACGGTATAGTAACAGCCCGTGAGTTATTCAATAACGGATTCAATGTACGCATTTTCATCGCCTCCCACATGGAGGGGCTGAACGACAACTGCCGATTTCAGTATAAGATAGCCGAGAAATTGGGTATCGAAGTTATCTTTAAAAGCAACATAAAGGAGGCCGACCTCAGGGATTCGCTGATCGTAGACGCCCTTTTCGGAACTGGCCTGAACAAACCGGTAAAAGACGCACTCGCAAAGACGATAGAGACAGTAAACTCAAGGGACAGGTCAGTGGTTTCCGTAGATATACCAAGCGGTATATCGTCCGACAATGGCGAGGTGCTTGGCAAGGCGGTAAGGGCTAATGCCACTGTAACTTTCGGGCTGCCAAAGAGGGGACACCTGCTTTACCCTGGGAAAGACCACACAGGCGAGTTATTTGTGGAGAACATAGGGTTTCCATATCAGTTCCTGAATTCTGATACGATACGCTGCGACCTCATCGAAAAGGCATTCATGTCGATGCTGATACCGACAAGGCCCCCCTATGCCTACAAGGGGAATTTTGGACATGTACTGGTTGTCGGGGGCAGCATGGGCAGGACCGGCGCCGCGTTATTGACGGCCAGGGCCTCGATGAGGTCAGGTTCGGGGCTAGTTACTGTAGGAGTTCCGGCGTCTTTGATGGATTCCTGCCAGGCCAGAGTAACCGAAGAGATGACCCTGGCCCTGCAGGACAAGGGAAAAGGGAATTTTTCCAAAAAGTCCATCAACGATATACTCGATTTTGCGGAGAAACGCTGCGACGTCATAGCTCTTGGCCCGGGCATGGGTGTGGATAGCGATACCGTAGAGATAGTAAAGGAGATAATTGCCAACTCCCCCGTGCCGGTAGTCCTTGATGCCGACGGGATAAATTCCCTTGCGCTAATGAAATATCAGGACAGAATAAGCGCCCTGAACACCTCGGCGTCACCGGTGATAATAACGCCGCATACGGTAGAGATGGCACGTGTTTTAAGCGATGTAAAGTCAAATATGACCACTAAATGCGTAGCAATAGAAAGGAACAGAATAGAGACTGCCTCGTCGTTTGCCGCCGAGTCCACGGCGTATGTCGTACTCAAAGGAGTGCCTACGGTCACGGCAGACCCGGAGGGAAATACATTTATCAATCCAACGGGAAGTCCTTCGATGGCTACGGCAGGGGCGGGCGATGTCCTGACCGGCATAATCGCCTCCATGATAGGGCAGGGCCTTCCGCCCCTCTACGCCACCATACTGGGCGTTTACATGCACGGCCTGACGGGCGAAATCTCGGCAACGAAAACAGGTCTCCATTCTACAGTGGCCTCAGACCTGATCGATAACATCGGCCCGGCGATTAGTTTCCTTATAAACAATTAATACCCATATCAATATGATGAGCAGAGGGCGTAGTTAAAGGCTATTGGTTTGAGCTATGAGGATATAAACAAGCTGATACGTGAAAAAGAACCGCTGGTCTGTGCGGCAGCACAGCCGAAAGAGACGGACTTCGTTAAAGCCGGCGATGGGACATATGACTTTGGACATATTACACCTGAAATTGGACAGGCTATCGGCAGGCAGTCCGCGCCGATCAGGTTAGAGGAAGGCAACAACGATTACGGCAAACACCATATTGACATAGCCGATGACGGAAAACGCCTTGAAAAAATTAAGAAGGAAGGCTACGAGACAACGGCTGAATTTATACAGGATGTTGCCAGTAATTACACTGAAATAAGAAAAAGTCATGGAAGCAGATTAATGTTGGTAAAGAAAAACGGAGGGAATAAAGTTCTTGCCATTCAGTTAAGCCCTAATGCTGACGGAGATTATTACAATGTGATCACAGGAGGGATATTCAATAGCAACTATGTAAATAAATTCACGCTGCTTGGGGGTAGATGCACAACGAACCTACCCGTCAGACCTGAGCAATCTAACCCACTATTTGACGCCAATGCCGATAAAGCTCAGGACATTAACGCCGGGCGCACGGGCCAGAGCAACGCTACTACCTCTACTATATCAAAACCGCGGGGTGATGTCAATGGAAAAGGATAATACCTTGAAGGTATGTGAGATATTTACGAGCATTCAGGGGGAGTCTTCATACGCCGGGCTGCCCTGTACGTTTGTCAGGCTAACGGGATGCAACCTGCGATGCAGCTACTGCGACACCAAATACGCCTACCACGAAGGCGATGTCTTAACGGTTAGCGAAATCGCCGAAAAAGTCGCTGGCTCCGGCATACGGCTTGCTGAAATCACCGGAGGCGAACCCCTCCTGCAAAAGGAAACCGCCGCCCTGGCCGAAACGCTCTCCGGCATGGGCATTGCCGTTCTTATTGAGACAAACGGCTCGTTAGACATAAGCTGCCTTAAGTCCATCCCCCTCGTTACCGTCATAATGGACATAAAGACGCCCTCAAGCGGTATGTCAGGATATAACGATTACGCAAATATAGCAAGGTTAGCCCGGCAGGATGAGGTGAAATTCGTCATATGCTCACGGGATGACTACACATGGGCGGCTCAGATAATACGCCAATATGAGATAGACAAAATATGCACTGCCCTGATGTCGCCTATGACGCTGCCCCCGGCATCCATCTGCCCAAAACTCCTCACAAAGTGGATTCTCGATGATAAACTCACAGTAAGGCTAAACATTCAGCTGCATAGATATATCTTTGGCCCGGATGAAAGGGGCGTATAATACTGGCGTCTCTACCCGATGGCATGTATACCTTTGTAAGCCATCTATCCCATACGCCCAGCTTAGATTCAGGTTCACACAACCTATTTGCCACCATTGCTAAAAGCGCCCTTTCATTCGGTTTTAGGGCTGCCATCAACTTACGGCTTAGCCTCCTTCTTCATTTGCCATGCCTTTTGCACAACACCAGCCACAAGACAGTAATACCCGATTATGGCAAGCTGTTCAGCAACAATCTCTCTTTTTAAAACCAACAAGACGGCGCATCCTACTATGGTTACCATGAATCCAAGAATATATACGTTACCCTTCTCTTCATAAATTCTTTGATCAGCCGCATTCCAATACATGATTATCATGGGACGTATTAACCACAACAGGCTTCTAAGCGCCATAAATCCAGTTAGACTGCCAACCGTGTAAAAGAGGCTATCTTTGGGGTTAACATTAGAATATATTACACAGCTTAGAACGATCCAAAATACTGTTTTAACCCAGGATAGCGTTTTATGTATATTCCCATGCAATAGTTTTGCCCATGTTCCTTCTCTGGTTGTCCTTAAACAGCTCATAATAAACCCCATGAAGGATTTTATTTTTTGCCATAGCCACTGCCCCCAACCTTTCAACCATACGAAGGCAAGTATCGAAATAATGAAGACAAACGGAGCTGCATTTTCCAGTTTGACAGGCCATGGAGACGTGAGATGTTGTCCCTGTTTCTCAAAATCCGGCATATGCTGCTGCCCGGACGGAAGGGCATGCGCTGCAACCACAGACTTAACTTGAATATAAGGATGATCAAGCACTCTTATGTCATTTATTGTGTCATGTAATGTCATTGTTCCCATATCCAACCATACTTCTCCATGCAGCAGTTCAGCGGTAACATCAGTTGTGGTGTAAAAGTTCTTTCCGCGAACGCTAAGGATTGGGGCGTTCATTTTTTTTTCGCCGATTGACTGCATATCATATTTATTTATGTACATTTGATAATTGATTGACAAGGGGCTGCCGCTGCCATACATTTGATTTGCTATATCAATTTTCCATTTAATTAATCGCAGTTTGTCAGCACCTCCATCTGAAAAAATATCTGGAATTGTAATATAGACCTGTCCATTTTGAGATTCACCGCAAATGTCTTTTGACTCCTGATGATGTTCCCCGATAAATGTCAGGTTTAACCAGCATGGGTTATCTGCGTTTACGGTTCTGCTATTTTTAAAGTTAAAGATAACGCCCTTGATGCCAGTCTGATTATCAACCCTTGTGTTCCATTTAAAATCGCCGCTCCATACAATCCCTTTCAGAAAGCCCGGTGAGGTGTCTATGATATTGTTGGGTAAATCATAAATCTCAGGGTATAGATTTTCAGAAACTTCCACAGGGTGCGGCATCTTCAGCGCCTGTGCGAGGGGAAGCGAAACATTGGTGAACAAGGCCATATCTTTCAGTTTGATACTAAATTGGTCTTTATTTAAGTCCATCCTTAGGCGGATTTTGGTTATCCTGCCCGTGATATCTGCCAGATCAAGTGCCTCGTTCGGATTAAAAATCCTCCTGAATTGTTCTCCGCTTTCGGACGTTATTGTCAGCAACCCGCCTTTCACAAATTCAACACCGCTGGAAAGTCTGAGAATAAAATGTGTATTCTCCTCTATGATTGTTTTGGTGGACCATAATATTTCTATCCGTGCTTCTACTTTTCCTTCTTTCCCCTGATCATTATCGTTGAAGATGTGGCTGGAAAATAGAGGGGGATTCGTGATTGCCGCGATTATTTTAACATTAGGGCTGTCCATTAATAATTCTTTGCCGCCGGTTGAATTATCCCTAATACTCAGAGGGATTTTATTAGATATTTCCTTAATCTTCGACTCAAAGGAATAATAATCCAAAAACTTCAACACCTCAACATTGTCTCCGGAAATATCCATGGAAGACCCTCCAAAAGTCCTGGTAACATTATCAATAGCTGACAGAACTATTGGTCTTTCGCCTTCATCATTGTTATTCACAGCCTTTATTTCTTTAAGCTGAATACCGCAGTAATCATTTTTATTAGAGGGTATTGCATAGAATAAAGCCTTTTCAACGGTTGTTTTGTTATAGAGGTCTGATAACCCCTTTATATCCATTTTAATTCTCTTAAGTCCTGTGTTTATGCCATAAGTTTGACTCGGCATGATCATTGTTGCATACATAAATCGAAGTCTCTTGAATGGACGCGCGTTAATAACCCTGTCAACCGTGTCATCATCCAAATACACTATAATCTCTTTAAGAAATACCGTATGCTCACCGGGATAGTTCTCTCTTAAATGCCTGCCTATAGAAATACGTACATCATCTTTATAAACATCCTTTGGCAATTTCCATTTCACTGTTGCGTCCGGCTTTGGCTTATCTTTGAACGCGACTCTCAGGTAAATATCACTGATTTTAACACCAAAAGAAAATTCAAGAACAATATCCTCAACGGTTGATATGTTTTTATGAAACTGCCTTTTGATAACCGTGCGGTTACCGTCCTGTGCATAGTGCCAATTCTCATTATCCGAACCGTCTACATCTATGACATCACTGCGCCCAATGGGCTTGTTTCCTCCAACGGCTGCCTCATAATTAACATGTCCCGCGTTTCTGTCTGTTATTGGATTAAGATTAAAGACAATGCCTATATCGCAAGGGTTTTGAGGATTTATGTCATTATAGTCAATCCATAACTCATTAAAATCATCAGAAAACACTGATATGCCGAATTTTTCGACTTTAAGTCCTGAAATATCCAGCGGCATTTGAAATATGGGATCTTTTCCGCCCGGAAGCCACACTAAATTGCCTCTTTTATTAATCCAGCCATCGTGGTTATTTTCGGGTGTTATCATGTTCATATTCCAATAAAATGGAAGGGATTTCACATCTTGATATTTTTCTTTTTTCAAGGCAAGTTTTGCCTTTACGGTATAGGTTTCAGGAGCGGGCATATCGGCAAAGGAATGGCTTTGCAGCAACATAGCAACGATCAGTGTCATTATCGTTTTTATGATGGTCTTGCAGGACATAGAATTATTGAAATACGCATTGAAGAGTCTATGGCTCAAACTGATTACGATATAGATGTATCTCAGCAACAGCGTATCCTCCAGTGCCTTGGTTCAGCGTGAATTGGACAAATCCGATTCACATTTAAGATACTGCCAGAGCAGTTTTGCTCCGAGGCATTCAGACCTAAAAAATGTGGTTTTTTAAGGCACAGGCATATTTCATCCGGTTTATGGTTTTCGCAAGATACAAACTCTCATCAACGCTCCGCTAACCGCCCGATTAGTCCCGACAAGCCATCACTCGGCAGGTTGCCTACCGGCAAAGACTGTCTCCGTTTCGCTATCTGATATGAGTTTACAATACATGAAATATTTCTGTCAAATATTCACTAATACCCAAGCTCCGATATAGGAATTTGCACCTATCGATAAAAAGGGTTTTTGAGGGCATTTTTGTCATTTATAATGCTGTCAATCCTTTGTTATGCATCATAAACAACAAAATACTTATCCTAACTATCTAATATTACATAATTTCTCCTTTTTTAAACATACCTCTCCCGATTTATGCCCGTGATTTATTTTTCTAAATTCTTTTTTATCCATCCCATGAGAGGCTGAGTTCAAATATTTTCCCCCTGATCTCTTCAAATATAGCCAGCTTCTTTACATCCACTGTCAGCTTTAAGATTACTTTCCCAGCATGGCTCACTATACGCCCCGCAACCTGTATCATCTTCCAGCGAAATGTTGTTATTGTATGTCTTGCCCACGAATTCTGTTTTGTTCATGCAGTGAACTGTTTCAGCTATCTCATATCCACATCCTCTCACAGGCTCGTACCACATTGCCTCTTCTATCGATTTTATAAGCGCTTTTACCGCTTTATCGTGGACTGCCGTTATACCCCACTTTACTCCATCCTCCTCCGCCAAGACGGGGGATTATCCCCTAACCTGTTTATCAGCTCCGCCTGATATGACGCGCTGTCTGCCCTGTATGCCTTTATCTTCTTGCCCTTTGGCATTCGCTTCTTACATTCTGTGTAAAAATCCTTCTGACCAAACGCAGGGGGTGTATTACCCTCTCTGAACTCATCATATATACACAGCTTGGCCTCATATAAAAATCCAAGCATTGGCATATATCCCTTATTGCCCTTGTAGGTATAGTTCGCCTCATCCTTCTCTGCTATTATCTCTGTGGCGTCTGCATCTAATGTGTATTCTTTTATCCCATCTCTCTTCAATAACCTGTGAGTTGCCCTCTCCCTTACTTTATCCAAACCCCATAGCCCTTCCGATTCCTCTCCCATGCGCCTTAACCAATCTCCTATCGCATCAGGACTTGGA
Source organism: Nitrospirota bacterium (assembly GCA_015233485.1). Classification (GTDB taxonomy): domain Bacteria; phylum Nitrospirota; class Thermodesulfovibrionia; order Thermodesulfovibrionales; family Magnetobacteriaceae; genus Magnetominusculus. Next base: position 2,296 of record JADFXO010000102.1, on the reverse strand, counting down.
ATTTTTGTTTCGCCTATCAGTTTCATTAACCCGTCTTCGTATTTCAATTCCCTTATATCTTCAAGGCTTACCCCTCCACCCTCAAGCATTAACACCAGTGGGTCTACAAATACTGCCGGCATAAAGCCCCGGTTACTCTGGGGATGGGGTAAGTATTTGTTGGTCAGTTCCATTATCCCTATCCCATGATTGAATTCCGCCATCAAGGCTAATCCCCCGTGGGCTGTTAATTTCTCCATGCTTGTGTCCAACTTGAATGGAAATACCGTTTGTGCTATCATATATATAACCCTCCTGCTTTTTTTTGATAACCTTACAGGTGATATTTTATACCATCTGCTACCCTTAAAGCACGAGGGCTTTTCCCTTTTTTTCTGTCTCTATATCGGATTTAGGGCTGAACATTGAACAGCCCCAGTACCGAAGCCGCCAACGGGCGGCAGATGGAATTCAATAAATAAAACATCTGCGAGAATACGGGGTGAAGGGGGATTATCCCCCTTCGTCTTTAATCCTTAGGTTATAGGATATTAGCCAAGAATTTTAGCGGCGTCTTTGGCGAAGTATGTAAGAATTAAATCCGCCCCGGCGCGTTTAATCGAGAGCAGGATTTCCATCATAACCTTTTCGTAGTCAATCCAGCCAAGCCTTGCCCCCGCGTGAACCATCGCATATTCGCCGGAGACATTATACGCGGCAACGGGGACACTGAATGCGTGTTTTACATCCGATATTATATCAAGATAAGAGAGGGCTGGTTTTACCATAATAATATCCGCACCTTCTTCGATGTCTATGGCGGCTTCTTTTATGGCCTCACGGCGGTTGGCCGGGTCCATTTGATGGGATTTTCTATCGCCGAATGCGGGCGTGGAGTCAGCGGCCTCTCTAAATGGCCCGTAGAACGCCGATGCGTACTTAACCGCGTAGCTCATAATTGGTATGGTGGCCAATCCCTCAGAATCAAGTGCTCTTCTGATTGCCAGGACGCGCCCGTCCATCATATCAGAAGGGGCGACCATATCGGCGCCCGCGCGGACATGAGAAACGGCAACGCGCGCAAGAAGCTCAAGGGTTGGGTCATTGAGGATTTGCCCATCTTCTAAAATACCGCAGTGGCCGTGGCTTGTGTACTCACACAGGCACACATCAGTGATGACAAATAGCTCAGGCACGGCGTGTTTTATTTCTCTAACCGCCAACTGAACAACCCCGTTGGGGTCATATGCGCCTGAGCCTTGCTCGTCCTTGCGCTCTGGAATACCAAAGAGGATAACCGCCGGAATTCCTAACGCGTGTACATCCCTTGCCGATTTAGCAACCACGTCAACCGATTCGGCAAAACACCCCGGCATGGACTGTATCGGTCTTTTGACATTTGAGCCAAAGGTAACAAAAAGTGGATAAACAAAACTAGCCACCGACAGTGAGGTCTCCCTCACCATCGCCCTGACAACGGGACTATATCTAAGGCGTCTTGGCCTTACCGCTGGAAACATGACCATAGATTTTAAACAAACACAGCCTACAAGCAATTAAACAAAACGCCATCGCCAATATCATTGCTGAAAGATAGCAACACTACCCGCTACAGGCGCATAACCCCTGCACCCATACTATTTTTCGCCGCAAAAACACAAGCAACGGCAATATCAGTCTAAACGCTCACCCTGATATTTGGTAAGCAGATTGACTATTCCTGAGATTATAAATATCCCTTGTTTATTCTAAGCGGATGCGTCGGACACCGCCGAATTTGGCCTCCTGCCGCGTCTCTTTTTTACGGGTTCTTCTTTAGGAATAACACCCATAGTGATCAAGTACCCGGAGATCGCCTCGAATTCCTTCTGCAGAGACTCTATTTCCCCCTTCTTTTGATCTAACATATCGCATAGCTCTTTGTACCTTGACTGTGCTGATTGAGTCAACGACGCTCCTTCACTCATTGATACCTCCTGGTAAAATAGTTATTTAACTACGCAAAAGCAATTATATCATGGAATTGTTACTATTATCAAGGATATTTTTAACAACTGCCGTACCAAAATAGAAATGTCCTATTCAGTTAATAATCATAGCCCAAATCCGGGTGAGATGACAAGGCATTATTTTTAGGCCGTCATCCTTTTACATGGGAGTGTCAAGTTATTTGTGTAAACCCCATTTTTGATAGGTGGTATTTTTGTCTTATTTTTTTAACAGTTCTCATTTTATCGTAGCGAGAATAACTTGTTGGAAAACGGAGAAAAAAGCCATGCAGCGGCTTACACCTCTCGCGTAGTGGTTTTTTCTTTGT
>JADFXO010000101.1 GCA_015233485.1 Nitrospirota bacterium | reverse complement strand
GTGCAAAAACTCGTGATGAGTTGGACAATGCTATTAAGGAAGCGTGTGAATTTATAGAGCATAGTGATATATCAGGATGGTTCAGGCACTGTGGATATTGTATTTAACCCAATCGAAACGTGCTATAATAAGTACCAATGAGCTCGCTTTTTCTACTACCAAATATTGCCTATTGATAAAATATCTGGAACCCTCTTTTCTGAAGAACGTTTTTTGACTATCAATAAGCCTTCTTATTCTTGCTCTGGCAGCTTCAACTCTACTGAGATTAAGTTTATTAGCTATATACGTGGCTAGCGGTACTTCATCGCCATGACTAAGGGCATATTGTACAATCTCGTATAAAGTCCTCGGTTGATCCTGCTTTAATTCTGGCATCTATTCTCGCAAGCTCATACGCTCAACCTAACGCTGTAAGTAACGTTACATATAACGCAACATATTAACAACATTGTTTGTTTTATAACAACTGTGTTAATAATGTCAAGCCAGCGCATCAGACAAAACGTCTTCTTTTGTCTAATGAAAGAGGCTGAACGCAAAAAACACGTTATGGCTTGGGCGGGGTCTTCTTAGCCTTGCTGGTACGCTTCGGCTTAGGGTCTGTCGGGGTATTTTGAGCTTTGCGAATCGCAGCGACGTCGGCCAAATCTTGAGGCCGTCCAGACGCTTTTTTAGCGGCTATGAGATCATCAGCGGATATGAAAGGAGCCTTCAGATCGCTCTCGGCGTCGATAATTCCCATAACGTGCCGACTCCATGCGCGGTCGAACTCAACGCCGGAAATATCTGGCATAATGTCCACCATAATCGGCGGTACTCCCATACGAAAGAACGAGCCGATTTTGATAAAGTCGTCCGGTCTCAAACCCTCTATCGGTGCGCCGAACTTTGACAGTGCCCGAAAAACAGCGTCCGCGTTAGCCTTGTCCGCCTTGATCAGAATATCGAGGTCTTTCGTCGCGCGTGGCTGCGCATGGAGAGATACAGCGTATCCCCCCACCACAAGATATTTCACCCCTTCATCGTTTAAGATGGATAAGAGTTCTTTGAAGTCTTTGTACATCAGGCGGTGAACCCTTGAGGCCGAAAGTATCTCTGTTAAGTTCCTCTACGGCATCCATGCGGGCATAGACCGGCTGTTGCTGCCAATACAGGTACTCGTCCGCCTTCATGTCTTCAAGGCTGGCGTAGCGGCGGATAGGAAATCTTGATTTTCTGTCCATAATCCTATTCTACCACTTCTGATATTAATTTATCCCTTGCTTCATCTCCTATCTTTGTTATATTATTCATATAGCCCTCCTATGTTTTAGGTTGTGTGTCATAACTATATTCTAAAACATTTGTGAGGGCTAAAAAAAGCACCCCTTAATTTTTGATGCACCCGGCTGGGACAAAAAACAAAAACGGGCAGTAGGAAAAAGAATAGCTGGCTCGTTTCAGAAATTTGCTCCTTTAGGTTAAAATACCCTCGTGAAAGCACCCTAAGTGCGAATCACTTTTTTACAAAACTCTTTCATAAAGAGGTAATTACATGGAGCCTGACGAGGTTAAACCACACCATGCTCGAAAGTTACTACTGTCTCTGAAAATTATCTTGGGACTCATTGCCGTTTATTTCACTCTCGCTATCTTCAATGACCTGCACCTTCTTCTAAGCAGTGAATCATCCTTACCTAAATATCAAGCCTTCCTTAGCCTCGTCTTCGGCCTTTTGGGTTTTGTCGGCGTCGCTGGTTTGTTCTCTCTGCAATTCGACCCCAACCAGTGGATTAGCTCACACCCTGCCATTAGCTGGTTACGGCGGTGGTGGCGAATGGGTAGCCTCTCGCTGTTCCTCGTCATGGGATACTTCTCTGTGGACTGGGTAGTCCCTTATATACCTTTTATTGAAAATGACTTTGCACGCTTCGTGCTCATTTTGTTGATCGCTCCCTTCGCTCAGGTCGTGGGGGGTATCATCTCCGCTGTCTCCATGTCCACGGTTATCGGCTTTGCTCTTATGGGCGTCGTAGGTTGGCCGATCTCAATGTTTCTTAAAATCGTCGAATTTGAACGCTTATTTACAGCCTACAAGCAGTCCAAGACTGGATTAATCAGCTATCTTGTGCGCTTTGCACATTGGTTGACTGAAACAGAGGCTCCACCACAGGCACCAGACGACTCAAAGGGTGCCCGCTTCGCCACTCCTGAAGAAACCGACGCCATAATCAACAAGGGCTACAAAGCCAGATACGGCACTGTATTTGGGTATGTAGGCAATCGTTCACCGCTCTTGATACACACGGAAAAACACGTCCTGATCATGGCCTCGACCCGTAGCGGCAAGGGGGTATCGCTGATCATCCCTCACCTGCTCCGCTACCACGGCTCCGCCTTCGTCCTCGACCCAAAAGGTGAAAACGCGCGGGCTACTGGCCGTCAACGCTCTCAGCTAAATGAAAAGGTCTTATATCTCGATCAGTTTGGAATCTCAGGCAAACCACAATCCCGCTTTAATCCACTTTCACGATTTACACCTGAAAATATGGAGACGGAAAGCAAGGCTCTGGCCGCTGCCCTCATCATCACAGACCAAAGCAGCGCGGAACGCGACCACTGGAAGGTCAGCGCTCAACAACTGCTCGCCGCTCTCATCCTCCATGTGTTCACAGTACCGGACATCCCGCCGGAAGAAAAAGACCTTATCACGACTCGATACATCCTTTTGAGATTCGCGCGTAATGCCCTTGAAGACATGAAAAATCACAGCACCGCTGCCGATGGCCTGCTCTCAAGCCTTGCTAAGTCCTTCCTCGATACGCCAGAAAAAGAGCTTGGGTCTATCATCTCAACCGCTCAACGCGAAACGGAAATCCTCGACAACCCCTTTATCGCCGCTTGTCTGTCGGCCTCCGGCTCCGGTAAAGCGGTCAACTTCGCCGATTGGAAAAAGGGCACGATGACAGTCTTTCTGTGCCTCTCGGCTCCAAAGTTTCCGGTGTTCAACCGATGGCTGCGCCTTGTGCTAACGTCGGCTCTGGATGAAATGACCAACACCCTGCAACCTCCACCGCTGCCGGTGTGCTTCATGCTCGATGAACTGGCTACGCTCGGACACTTAACGGCGGTTGAAAACGCTGTCGGGCTGGCTGCTGGCTACGGTGTCCAGTTGTTCACGATCTTTCAGGACATCGCACAAATGAAAGACCTTTACCGTGGCCGCTGGGCTTCCTTTATCGGTAACGCTGGCGTGTGTGCCCTGTTTAACCTCGATGACTACGACACGGCTAAATACTGGTCGAACTCACTCGGAGGGCATCTTGTACAGACCGCAAACCAGCAAGCTGACCTCTACGGATATTTTGAAAGACAGACTCTCGGCGAAACCATGCGCCCTCTGCGTTCGCCTGAAGAAATCATGCTGCAATACGCCGATGACAAAATGCTTGTGCTCCCGCAAGGCGGGCACCCTGTCGAATCGGAGCGTGTCGCTTACTACGATGACCCTAACCTTGTCGGCCTTTGGGATGACCCACGCGGGCAGGTGCCGTAGGGTGGGAAAAGTGCTATTTTATACAATCTTTGCTACAACAAAACCATGCGAGGGATAATGAACCACAAACGGCAAAAAAACACCGCAGCCGATATTCTCGCTCTGGCGGATCAGCATCAGGTTGCTTATACCGAAACGGAAACAGACGTTTGGGCTCGTGCCATCACGCGGCTTGCTGGGGACGATGTTGACCTTGACGAAATTGAACTGCTTTTGATTGCCTTACAACGCGCGGGTTGCCTTAGCCGTCCTGAAGCTCTGAAACTTCAGATCAATTATCTAAGGGAAGCCAAGCTATGACGTTTGATCCTTTCGGAGATTTTGAGACGCGCGGGTATCTTCGGAATCTGTTCGGAGAAAAAGATCCTGAAATTGTTAGTCATATTGAGTACAGCTCTTTTGTTCAGGGGGTTAATGAAGCGTTAGAGCACCTTTCAGGCATCGCCTATCTGTCATACAAAGATGTCCTTGATACGCATAAAACGCTTTTTAAGGATGTATACCCTTGGGCAGGACAAGATCGTTTACAGACCTCACCTGACATAGCAGTGAGTAAGGGCAATGTCCTCTTCGCCCACCCAAAAGACGCTCATAACGCTATCGAAATTGCTTTGCGGCTTGGACAGGATAAGGCTTTTATGACGCAAAAACCAGGTGAAGTTATGGGATATCTGGCTTACGGACACCCGTTTCTTGACGGTAACGGACGCACATTTATGGTGATACACACCGAACTTGCTCACCGTGCTGGCATCAGCATAAACTGGTGGGCAACCGATAAAAAACAATATTTAACAGCGCTTACGCATGAAATTGACCAGCCAGGCAAAGGCATACTTGATCGTTATTTAAAACCCTTCCTGCACACTGCTATCGATTCAAAACACCTTGCAAGCCATATTGTCAAAACACAAGGACTTGCCGGTGGCGGTATGCTGGCCGACGCTAATACAATCTTGGGTAAAGTAAGCGACCCTGCCTTACAAGCCCGCTACAAAGAACAGGAACAACAGCGGGCGGCTTATAAAAAACAAACAAAGCCATTCCCGTAAACGCCATTACTGCAAGGCATCACGGCTTTTTGGTAGCAATGTAACTTTCGATGGAGGCAAGCCGAGCCTTCACGTCACGCATGTCCCTTTTTACGTCCGCAACATCGGAGCAAATGGCGCGGAGGTGCTCACGCACAAGGTTGTCTGTTTCGGTAGTCATACCTTGAGCCTAACACAAACCTATGAAAAACTTAACCTGTTTTTCGGCTTGCCCGTCCCCGCGCATCGCAAAAACCGCCTTGTACTACTATAAATAGTAGTAAGTAATATTACATGAAATATCATGGCTTTTTGATCGAATCAACAAACAATTTCAAGGCTACATGCACGCCCTTTCGATAAGACAACCCTACAGACTCACAAGCCTTTTCAAACTCATCGTGCAACTCTATAGACAGATTGTAGTTATAGCCTCTATTTAGTTCCTTGCCGGTCTTAACTAAACCCTCAACGTCAAACTTAACCCCTTGTATCGTAAGCCGCGCGTCCTTCCCTTTCTCATTCTCAATCATGCTTTCAAGTAACGATTTGTTGTCCTTCAAGGTTTTAAGCAAGGCTATCATCTCACTATCTATAATACTACTACGAATACTACTATCATCAGCACTTGCAACAACATGCGTACTATCATATACACTACTACGAATAATATCACGCTTATCAATATTAATGTTGTCCGCACTTTCTTCTATAGTAGCATCAATACTACTATTAATACTATCATTATTTACGTCTTCGGGACTTTTAGTTGTAGTAGTATCTGTGCTATTATCAATACTACTATCTATTTTTGACATACTATCTATACTAATACCATCAATACTACTATATCTTTTCTTAAACTCGACTAACCAGTACCTTAGCGTACTTTCCTTAACCTTTGGAAATAGTTTGTAAAGCTCGCTGGGCTTTAAGGTGCTTATACCCTTGCTCGCCTTCACCTGCTCGCTAAGATACAACATGACCGCTTGCTTTTGAATCTGTCTCCGTCTTCATGGCTTTATCTCCTTATCTCTTTCTTTCATAATACTATTCTACTATTTAATACTATCATATAATACTATCATTTGTCAATATCGCTAAACAAACTTTTTTCTTTTCCTTAACTGATACTGATAAATCTTTGGTTGCTGTTTACCTGTGGGAATGTGGGAAACTCAAAGATTTTTCCAAGTGTCTGTTGGTAACTCTGCAAGAGTTATCAATCAGACACGTCATTTCCACAGGTTTTTTACCCAGGAACAAAAGCTAACTTCTAGGCGTCGTTCCAGTCCTTACCTTGCGGTGATCTCGCCCTTCGCGCGTCGGGTCGTATAGACTGTATCAGGGCTGCAAACCCCTCTACTTCCGTGTCGGTGTCCGTGGCCATCAGAATTTCAGCGTCGGGGTAACGTTCCAGAACATCAGCCAGCAGGTCTCTCTGGTCTGGCGACAACGAGCCTGCGAAAGACAGAAACAGGCCGGGGGATGGGTTGAACTGGTAAAAGCTCATCGCGTCAATGGCGCTCTCGGCTATCACAAGCCTTGGGTGTGGCGCGGGAGGCTCCGTCCCTGTCCGGCAGGCAAACAAGGCTTTCCTGCCTCCCGCTGCAAAGCCGGTATAACCCTTGCCTTTGATCTCCCACCCTGTTACCCCGTTCCGGTCGTTATGGCGAAAAGCCACATTACCGCGTGTATCAATCCGCACATGGTCGGTAAAAACGGCCAAGGTAGCTGGTAGAATACCCCGTTCCTCAAGATAACCTCCACGGTAAGGGGTCAGTCGGTGCCATTGGGCTATGATGTCCGCTCGGTCGCAGGGGATGGGTACGGGCTTAGGAAGGGTTGAAGTCCGGCGGGCAGTAGGAAAAAAACAGGGGGAGTTAGCCAAGGACGCAATATCTGGCGGACACGGCCAAGGCTTACCCCGTCCCTTCTCATGACAAAATCAATCACGCTCCCGTTGTCTTGGTCGTCTCTGACGCTAAAATATACCCCGTGGCCGTCGGGGGCGGTCGCTACCACGATTTTGTCTCCGTCCGATGCCCTTCGCATAGCCAGACTGCCTCGGCTGCTCTCTCTGGGGTCAAGGGTATACCCGTACCCCTCCGCTACCTCGGCCAGATTAATTTCAGATTTAAACCTTTCAAGCTCGTCCATTTTTCTTGTCCCTGCTGACCCCCTCTAAAACTCTCTACGATGCCCTGCAGTGCGTTTATCGTCCTTGAAGGTGTTGTGGCACCCAAGGGTTAAAAGTCGCTCTATGACCCATCCACTGCCTTTTCGTGAGGTATATTTCTTTTTCCTACTGCCCGTCTTTTCCTGTAGGATCAAAAGACATCCGTTGCTTGTTGTCACGCGCGCGCCTTTTTTAAGATTATAAAAGATTATGGTCGGACGTTGCTTGGTTATAAGATGTTTATTTTGCTAATAAATTTAGCGTAACCGCCGCTTTTTGTGTGCATCGAACGCCGTGCCTGTTCCAAGCTCTTGTTAGGGGGTAGAATACGATGCGCGGTTACGCGATCATCCTTGATGGTTTCGTCGTACTCGATGCTGTAGGACTGCAAAAAACCGATTTTCACCAGCTCATCAAGCGCGACTTGGCATTGTCTCTTGAAACTCGCTTTTTGCTTGTTCATGCTTCCGGTAATTTTTTTGAGGTGTGCAAGCGGATGTGGAAACGCCGTTCGGCAGTCATGACTGCTGAAAAAATTGTGCAAGGCTTGAGCAAGCGGCTTTCTGCCGAGTTGTAATCGTTGCTGCCAGTCAATAGCCGTCCATCTGTCGTCGTTGTAGAGCCTAAGCAAGTGGCGGTTTAGTGTGAGCGTGTAAAGACTATTCCCGTTGCTTGTATCTCTTTTTGCGGCTTCGATAATCAGCGATCCGACATAACCTCGTCTTCATGCTTCCCTTATTTCAACAGCGCACGCAATAAGTCGGGTGATGTTTTTGTGTAGCTGCTCGTGCTGTTCTCCCCCTGTTGCCTGTCCCATTTCTTTTAGGATGCCATGAGCTGTGAATGTGCAGATATCTCCAAGGGGGTGCTTTCTCGCCATGTGAACAAGAGTTTCCCAAAGAGTTAAGTCCTCTTGGTTTAGCTGTTCCCCTGTGAATTTAACAATGATCCCGTTTTGGCTGGCAAGGGTAGCCGCCTTGAGAAATTGACGATCCTTGCTTTGGATGGCCGAAAAGAGAGAGGAGCGTAAAAAGCTGTTCGGGACTCCCCGCTTTGCCTCCGGCCATAGCGGTAACTGAAGGACTCCTGTCGCTTCGTGATCCTGTTCTCTAAGAGCTATGTCGATCAGTACCCTTTTGTATTCGGGGGTTGCTGTCGCTTCAATCGTTTTCCTCATGTCAGGGTCTTGTATCAGGTCAAGCCTGTTTAGCTTTTCGTTCATGCGTTTGTCCTCCTTGTTGTCCGGTCTTTCAGGCAATGGGCTGCTTTCCATGTTTTTTGAAAAAATCGTTGATCGCATCGGCCACGATCTGTTGCTGGGTGGTCTCCATTTCAGCGGCCATAACGCGCAACTGTCTTTTTGCAGCTTTGGGAATCCAAAAAGGCATAGAAACTTTTCCGACTCGGTAGGAGGGTACTCCGCCTCTGCCTTGTTTTTCCTGTTTAGGTGGCGTTTCTTCAAAAACTCCTAACGATGCCCGTGGTTTCGTCATTTGCTCCTCCTTGCTTTTGTGTTACTGTATAACTTGGTTATACAGTGATAAAGAGCTTCTATCTCGGCGGCGGCTTTGCCGTTCGGCTCGTATTCATGCACGCTACGCCCGTCTATAACGGCATGACTATAGGCGGCGCGTTGATACAAAATGGGATCAAGAACGCTGATCCCCTGACGTTTGAGAGCTTCTCGCGCTTCATCGGCAAGCCTGCCACGCGGAGCCGCGTTGATGATTACGGCGGCTGGGGTTTTTGCAAGTCTGGCTATTTCGACGGTTGAGGTAATGGCGTTGAGGTCAAAGCGTGCGGGTCGGCATGGTATCAAGACAAAATCGGACAGTTGCGCGGCTATCGCGGCGGCGGTGTTAGAATGAGGGGCGGTATCAATGATAGATAGCTCTATACCTCCTGCATGTGCTTTTTTCAAAAAATCGGCTAATTGTTCCGCGTCTGCCTTGGCTGCGTCAAGCCGGTTTTCGGGTTGACGGCTGACGTTCCAGTGATAAGCCGACGCTTGCGGGTCAATGTCGATCAGCGCTGTTTCAATATTATGCAGGACAGCGCAAACGGCAAGGTGTACGGCAATGGTTGTTTTGCCGCTGCCTCCTTTTTGGGCTATGATCGCAAGTGTTTTCATACAGTCTCCTTACAACTATACCACTAAGTTATATAGTATACTTATATGTAGCTGCTTTGTCAAGTAGGCCATATGACACGGTTCCTTTTGTGTAATAAAATCACTATACAACTTAGTTATATAGTGATACAAGACGGTTAAGCTGTTTATTACTATACAACAAAGTTATACAGTAACACACGGCATAAAGCGCTATAAACAATTACTGTCTATTCATTCGGAAAAGGCAAAGGTGCAACGTCTTTACGTCGCCGACGGCTGGCTGTCGGCCTGAGCGGCGCTGCTTTTTGCGCTGTCTGTTCCGCTGTTGGCTTCAATGTGTTGCCGGCTGCGCAAAGATAATCGGCGGCACGCTGCGCATGGCCGACGGCGCTGAAGATCAGGCGTTTGTCGTTCTTCAGGGCTTGAAGCCAATCGGCGATATAAGCGGCATGGTCGGGCATGACTTCGGGCGTGATGTCCAAGTCTGCGCACAGGAAAGCCGATCCTAATTCGGCGACAAGCTCCTCCTTGGCGTAACCTTCATCACCAAAACCAAGGCTGCCAAAGTTGCGGGCTAAACGCTTGCTGTGTTTCGTCCAGTGGATAGCTTCATGGCCAAGGGTAGCAATATAGCTTTCGGCGTCCTTAAAGGTCTCAATGGGTGGCATTTGGATGTAATCGGAGCTTTCGGAATAAAAAGCCCTTGTTCCTCCGCGTCGAACCTCCGCGCCGGTCGCTTCAAAAAAGTTGGCGGCGGCCTCAATCAGCTGCGACTGGGTAATCAGGGTAGGGGGCGCGGCCTTTGCGTAGTAGTGCGCGGGCAGCTTCTCGCACTGCTCGGCATTAAAAACGGTGTACCCTTCAAAAAATGGATTTCGCGCTCTACTTCTTCGCCTTTGTCGTCGGTTTCCTTGCGTGTAATGCGGTCAGCAAAGACCACTAATTCGCCCGTCTCTCCATGTCGAACGTGTCCGCCAAGCTCTTGTGCCTGTTTGAAAGTAAGCCAAAGAGGGCAAGCGTAACCCTTGGTGACAGCGGCAGACCAGAGCACCAGAACATTAACCCCTTTGTATGGTATGCCACTGTAGCGCAAAGGTTTGGTGATCTTCCCTGCCGCGTGGTCGGCGTTCCACGGCTTCATCCAGGGGCGGACTCCTTGTTCAAGGTCGGCTATGATTTTTTGGGTGATCCGGCTGTAAACATCGGCGCGATTCTCGGTCATGGTATAAGGCTCCATTGCAAAATAGCTTTGTTAATCCAAGCCGCTTTGTAAGGAGATATGCTAAATAGGACAAGACCCGTCAACTAGGACAAAAGAACTGGGACAAGGCTTTAACACAGGACAAACGAAATAGGACAAGAATAGAACGATTTACTTTTCACGTATTGTTGGATTATTCTATGTTATGGACAGAGATAAACAGAATAATATGGATGGATTACATAGCGCATATTCAACTCGACTATATGAGTTGTTAAAGCAGCATGAGAAGGCCGGTATCATAACCCTTAAAATTGAAGAATTAAGAAAAGTATTTGGAATTGAGGATAGCAAATATAAATTTTACAAAGACTTTAAACGGAGGGTTATTCTAACCGCTCAAGCTGAGTTAGCCAAGAACGCGGACATATCGGTTGAGTTCAAAGAGATCAAGAGCGGTAGCAAGGTAACGGACATTGAGTTTACCATTGTCGCTAATCAACTTACAGAGGACAAGACACCGGCGACAAAGCAGACAACACCACAAAATATCAAGGAACATAACGGAACCGCCCGCGACGCCGAACGCGAGGACAAGGAAGATCGCACAGAGCAGACAGAACACAGGCGATTCAAGACAGCGAGGGAAGCCTACGAGGAGCGATTAGCGAGGAAAGGCAATCAGGAGAAGACAGACCGCACCGACGACAAGGGAGTGCGCACAGAGCAAACTGATGTCACGAAACAAGAGGACACAAAAAAAGAAAAAAAGACAGAAGACAAGGACAGTCGTATGACTTTACAGGAAGCCTTAGAGGCGGGCAGGAGATTAGTTTTAGGCAGTGAAACAGAAAAGACAGAAGACAAGGAAATCCCCCCTGTTATAAAAGAAATTATAGAGCCTACGCATAAACTACAAAATCATTATGTGCCAAAGGCTTCAATGCGATAAAATCATAATTGATTTGTAAACTGCTTTCTAAAAAGATTAATTTTGTTATATAGCACGTTTCGATTGGGTTAAATACAATATCCACAGTGCCTGAACCATCCTGATATATCACTATGCTCTATAAATTCACACGCTTCCTTAATAGCATTGTCCAACTCATCACGAGTTT
>JADFXO010000100.1 GCA_015233485.1 Nitrospirota bacterium | reverse complement strand
AGGTATGTCGAGTGAATATTATCAGAGGGGGGGTTGTTGATGAAGGGGGAATTGCCAATGAAGGGGGAATTGTTATGGCGATAGGGCAGGTCACTGCAGGTGTTCAGATAAGTACCGCCGCTGAGAGTGTAAATACCAATGGGAAGAGAGCGAAGGCGATAAATGCCTCAAAAACTCCTGAAAACGAAAAATCAGGTACCGAGGCTTACACAATAGGGATAAGCAATGCCAAAGTACCCAATCTGAATGCTAATACGACAATAACTAATGAGAGTGAGGCGTTAGATTCTGCTGGCCAGGCTAAAATGAAAATCGTTCAAAATCCGAATATTGCCATTGGCTCGCTTGTCTTCAACAATTCAAGGGTTGCCAACCTGATGAAGGGGCTGGCCGAGACGGCTGCGACTTAGAGAAAGGGCGTACGCTGGTTTGTGGTTGGCCGAAGATAATCAGGCAGCCGTTTATCTGTAAATGTGTTGATGAGTAGTCATAGTGGGCGCTTGAGATAATAGTATTTTGGCAGAGACACCCAACAAAATAGAATCGGATTGGACACACAGCCTGAAAAAGAAGATACTTTTCGGGCTTATGGGCTTTCTTGGTGTTTATTTTATTTTATTTGCGTCTATCGTTGTCTTTATAGTAAAAAATGCCTGTTTCGAAGATACAAAGAGTAATGTTCAGGAATTAAGTTCTGCTATTGAGTCAAGCTTAAGACATTTAATGCTGACAAGGTCTCCTTATCTCAGGCAGGCTATAGAGCAAATCGTAAACAACAAGGGTGCAGTCTCATCCATTATGATCTTAAACAATAAGGGCGTGGCCGCGTATTGTACCGAACAGGGTGATATTGGTAAGATAGTTTCAGAAAAGGAGGCCATTTGCCTCGGATGCCACAAGGCCAAAGACGGCCGGCTACCCCGTCAATACACTATGGCAGTGAAGAACAAAAACGGTGTGAACGTCCTGAGAAATGTCTCTGTTATTACTAACGAACCCCAGTGTTATGGCTGCCACGGCTCTGCGGCAATAAATGGCAAGCTCATCGTTGACCTGGCGCTGGAGCGCTCATCCTCGCTTACTATGGCAATGGAGGCGCTTATAATCGGCTCCGGCCTGTTTTGTCTTTTGCTGCTTATCCCGCTTCTATCTATAAAGATTAACAAATATATTGCTGAAATAATAAGTCAAAACGAAGAGGCCAATCTCCTCTATGCGATGGTTGAAAAGCTCAGCAAGACCATAAACATTGAGGAACTGAAAAAAATAGTCGTGGACATCTTCAGCGAATGTCTGATGGCCGGGGAGGTATCTATCGTCATGCCAAAGAGGAGCGGCAAGTACAGCGTTTTTACAAAACAGGCCGAATCCGATGGAATCGTCCGAAGGAAAGTCGAGGCCAATGACCCGCTTATAGGCATGATAAATCTATGGATAGAGGGAAAGTTAAACAGCTTTATTTTGTCCCGTGACAAGAAAGATATTTATTTAAATATCGCAAAGTCTGGAGAGCCTCTTGCGCTGATTAACGCGAAAAAGACATCTGCCCCATTTAAAATCAAAAAGGTTGAGTTGTTGCGGGCGCTGTCCGGGCATATTGCCATTGCCTTTGAGAACTCACATCTTTACGCCATGGCCATAACGGACGAGCTTACGCGTTTATATACAAAGCGCCATTTCAGCTATACCATAGAGAAGGAACTGACAGCCGCCGAAAAGTCGGGCAAGGGTATTTCCCTTCTGATGATAGACCTTGATGATTTTAGACGTGTAAACGACAGCTTTGGACACGTAGTGGGGGACTTCGTGCTTGAAGCCACGGCACAGCGCATAAAGGACTCCATTCGGGAAAGCGACATCGCTTTCAGGTACGGCGGCGAAGAGTTCGCCGTTATCTTGCCTGATACCGATGTATTGCGCGGCCATATTGTGGCCGAGAGGATAAGGAAAAACATAGGGAACTCAGCCTTCGATCAAGACGGCCTGTCAATTAAAATGACCGTCAGCGTGGGGCTTGCCGATTATAATAAAGACGAGGATGTCTCATCTCAGGAGCTGCTCGCGAAGGCCGACAGCGCCCTCTATGAAGCCAAATGGGTTGGCAAGAACACTGTCGTCATAAGAGACGAAAGGCATGGGGTCTGAGTTTTTTATTGAGGGCAATTGCGTAGATGTCCTGAACTGTGCCGTATACGCCGCCGAACTTGAAATCTCACAAGGGAAAATTGCCTCGATAACAAAAAAGAGAAATATATCTTCCGGTGTATTTATAATCCCCGGTCTTATAGACGCCCATTGCCATGTGGAGAGTTCTATGCTGGTACCCGCGGAGTTTGCCCGTCTGGCCGCGGCCTACGGCACGGTGGCCGTAGTGAGCGACCCACATGAGATTGCCAATGTACTCGGAGCCGCGGGCATTGATTACATGATAGAAAACGGCGGGACGGTGCCCTTTAAATTCTTCTTTGGGGCGTCTTCCTGTGTTCCGGCAACCGGCTTTGAGACCGCCGGCGCCTCTGTTGACGCCGCAGCTATTGTTGCCCTTTTAAAACGGGATGAGATAAAATATCTAAGCGAGATGATGAACTACCCGGGCGCCCTAAACGGCGACCCCTCCGTAATGGCCAAAATCCGGGCCGCTCAGCGATACGGCAAGCCCATAGACGGCCACGCCCCGGCCCTCAGGGGCAGTCCGTGCGAGGCATATGTAAAAATGGGGATTTCCACAGACCATGAATGTGTCAGCCTTGACGAGGCCCTGGAGAAAATCTCCTACGGCATGAAAATTCTGATAAGAGAAGGCTCAGCCGCAAGGAATTTCGATGTTTTATCGCCACTTATTGGAGAGCATTGGGCAGACGTGATGTTTTGTACCGACGACATCCACCCCGACGCCCTTGTCAGGGGCCATATAAATCTAATGGTCAAACGGGCGATAGACGCAGGGCATGACATAATGAAGGTGCTTCAATGTGCGTGTGTTAATCCCGTGTTTCACTATAGCCTCGATGTCGGTCTTTTGCGGGCAGGTGATCCTGCCGATTTCGCCGTAATCGACGGACTTGAGAGTTTTAATATCCTAAAGACGTATGTCAATGGCCGGCTCGTTGCCGAAAACGGCGCCCCTTTGATTGCCCACGCGGCTTACAGGCATGTGAATAAATTTAATGCCGCCCCAAAGAGCGCCAGTGATTTTTTCGTCCCTAAGTCTGACGGCACACTAAAAGTGATAGGCGCGGTTGACGGGCAGGTGATTACAGACAAGCGGCATGGGCAGGCGAAGGTCTCAGGTGGGAATCTGGTGTCCAACATTGAGGATGACATCCTAAAAATAGCTGTTGTCAACCGTTATGAAAAAGAAACCCCGCCCGCCATTGGATTCATACATAATTTTGGGTTGAAAGACGGCGCTGTTGCCTCGTCCATTGCACACGATTCTCACAACATCATAGCCGTCGGCGTCACTGATGCTTACATCTGTGAGGCGGTGAATCTGATTATTGAACACAGGGGAGGGTTATCTGCTGTATCCAAAGATGAAAAGAAGATTCTGCCTATGCCGGTTGCAGGCCTGATGAGTACCGATGACGGCCCTGAGGTTGCCCGGCGTTACGCACAGCTGAATGAATTTGCCATAAGGCTTGGTTCTTCTCTTAGTGCCCCGTTTATGACGCTGTCATTTATGGCGCTTCTTGTGATTCCCCATCTAAAGCTCAGCGACAGGGGACTGTTCGATTCTGATACGTTTCAATTTACGAGTTTGTTTCAATAATAGTCTGTACGGGGGTGACAATGCTGCCATCAGGACATTTTTACTTTGGCATGGCAAAATAAAGAAAAAGAGAACTTGACAAACGTAGCTCTGCATATATATAGTACAGAATTGTGGCTTAGGTGTGTTAAAAGTCATACGTAGTATGACAAATATAAACGGGCGAAGGAGATGGATTTATGGAGAACCAATTGCTGACTCTGATAATAGGGATCAGTGTTCTTGGGCTTGTTGCTGCTTTGCTGCTTGCCAAGTGGGTTTTGTCAAAGAGCGACGGCACGGCGGCGATGCGCGCAATATCGGATGCAATTAAAGAGGGTGCTAATGCCTTTCTAAAACGGCAGTATAAGACAATAGTTATTCTGGCATTGTTTGTTGCGGCTGCTCTGTTTATCGGTTATGGCATGATACGGGAGCATCAGAGTTTTGACCCCGTGGAGACGAGAATGGCCCTGGCTATGTGGATAACGCTTTCTTTTGTGTTTGGGGCGGCCTGTTCTCTCTTTGCAGGCTTTATCGGTATGTGGGTCAGCATTAGAAGTAATATCAGAACTGCGGCAGCGGCATCAAGCAGCGTAAACGATGCGTTGCGCATAGCCCTTCGCGGCGGAGCGGTCTCGGGGCTGATGGTTGTCTCGATGAGCCTTTTAGGTGTAGCTGGACTTTACATGCTGGTCAAGGTTTTTAGCGGAGTCGAGGCCACAAAGATTCCATTTATGATCGTAGGATACGGTTTCGGGGCATCCTTTGTAGCCCTGTTTGCGCAGCTTGGAGGCGGTATCTACACGAAGGCGGCGGATGTGGGCGCTGACCTTGTCGGCAAAGTAGAGGCCGGAATTCCAGAGGACGACCCGCGCAACCCCGCCGTTGTAGCTGACCTTGTTGGTGATAATGTCGGCGACTGTGCAGGACGTGGCGCTGACTTGTTTGAGTCAACCGCAGCGGAGAATATCGGGGCGATGATACTTGCCGGGGTTATGGGAAAGACCGTGACCCAGGATCCTGTTTGGATAATAGGCGTCATGTTGTTTCCGCTTCTGGCGAGGGCATTTGGTATAATCGCTTCTATCATCGGAGTTTTGACGGTTAAGGTAAAGGATGGCGAAGACCCTATGCACGGATTAAACAGGGGATATTTTATAACCGTGTTTTTTACCGTTATCGGATTGTTTGTTGCGAGCAAGTGGTTGTTTTTCCACGAATCTGCTCCCCAAGCGTGGATTTACTTGTTTTTAGCCGGTGTTGTCGGAGTTGCAACGAGCATCGGGTTTATTTATATCACTGAGTACTACACAGAGTATAGATTCAGGCCTGTCAGGGAAATAGCTAACGCCTCACAGACAGGGCCGGCGACTAACATCATCACCGGTATTGCTATGGGGTTAGAGTGTACCGCCCCTTCGGCGATAGTTATATCAATATCCATACTGGCGGCCTATTATTTGGGCCAGGCCTCCGGATTCCCCAATGCCGGCATATTCGGCACCGCTGTTGCGACGATGGGAATGCTCGGACCGGCTGCTTATATATTGGCAATGGATACCTTCGGCCCAATCTCAGACAACGCCGGTGGTATTATCGAAATGACCGATCAGCCCAAAGAAGTCAGGGACAGAACTGACAGGTTAGACGCGGCAGGCAACACCACAAAGGCGCTGACCAAGGGATACGCAATCGCCTCTGCCGCTCTGGCATCGTTTCTCCTGTTCAGGGCATACCTCGACGAAGTCGAAAACTACGGCCACCCTATTAAAAGCGTAGATTTGGCGCAGCCGGTGGTGTTTGTCGGTGCATTGCTTGGTGCGGCGTTAGTGTTTATTTTTTCCGCTCTGGCCATCAGGGCAGTTGGAAAGGCGGCGTATTACGTTATATGGGATGTCAGGGATCAGTTTAAGGAAAATCCTGGCATTCTTGCCGGAACCTCAAAACCTGACTATGGCCGTTGTGTTGACATAGTTACTAAGGGCGCGCTTAAGGAGATGGTAGTGCCGGGTTTGGTGGCGGTATTCACCCCAATTGTGGTCGGTGTGTTGTTTAAGCAATTAGGAGCCGGTGCTGAGGCCGTTGCCGCTATGCTGATGGTTGGAACAATAGCTGGAATACTCATGGCCACATTCTTAAATAACGGCGGTGGTGCGTGGGATAACGCGAAAAAATACATAGAAACAGGACAGCTCGGCGGCAAGGGTTCAGACACACACAAAGCTGCCGTAGTTGGCGACACTGTAGGTGACCCATTTAAAGATACAGCCGGCCCGTCGCTGCATGTGTTGATAAAATTACTTTCGACGGTTACGCTGGTTTTGGCTCCACTTTTCATTTAACACTACTTAGGCTAACACTATTAGGCCATACCCCTTTGTTTTGGGGTATGGCCATTTTGTTTCTTAAGGATTAAAGACGAAGGGGGATAATCCCCCTTCACCCCTAATCACACCCATGTTTTGTCGATTTAATTTGGGCTGCCGCCTGTTGGCGGCTTCGGTACTCCAGGTGCATCTGCCCGTTTGTAAATATTAGCGTAAATAATGTTAAGATAAAGGCGTTGTCATGGCTAAAAAAACAAGACATACGGTTAAACAGGTGGTGGCCGTAAAGGAAAATGTCTCTGCGGCATTTATTAGGGCACATTACGTAAAGATACTTTTATTTGTGTTTATCGTTTACGGGTTTTCTCTGCGGGCATACCATATCGACTATGTCAGCATTGGGCTGCACAATCTGAAGGAAAACCAGCACCTAAGCGAGGCCCTGAATTTCTACAAAAAGGGCATCTCCATTCACAGGGAGGTGTTCTTTCAATCGGCAGACAAGGACATCCCTTATTATGAGGAATACCCGCAGTTTCCCCTGATACCTTATATCGGGGTGGTGCTGTGGAAGATATTCGGTGTTAGTTTCTGGACGATGCGCCTGCAGATTATCTTGTTCTCCCTTGGGACGATACCGTTATCTTACGCGGTTACGAAAAAAATCACCGGCGACGAGGTCCTCTCTCTCGTTACGGCAGGGTTTATGGCCATTATGCCGCTCAATGTGTTTTTCGGCAGGAATATCCAGCCGGAAAGTCCTTGTCTATTTCTCCTGCTCGTGTTTTATTATTATTTTATCAAATGGTCTGAGGACTCCGGCGTTGCTAATGCCCTGTATGCGGGAATATCTGTGGCCCTTATCGGGCTTTTGAAGATCTCATTTTTAGTGCCGGCACTTGCCGTGCTGCCCATCGTTCCTTACAGGCGTACGCTGGATGAGCTTAAATCAATGAATTTAAGGCCATACCTCGGGTTTTTAGTTATCTTAATCCTGCCGCTTTACATATGGATAACGAAAATCACAAACGTCAACGAGTCCCTGACTGAGGGATCACTCCACAATATCAAGCCGTTTGACCCGTTTACGCTTCAATACTGGCAAACCAACGGCGCAACTATAATTGCCTTTTGGGAGGACAACTACTCTGCCCCATTAGGTACCGCCATGTTTTTGGGGTTGCTCGCCCTGTTATTCGTAAAAAAAGGGTGGACGAGGGGGTTTTTCCTCTCATATTTGGGTTCATTCGTAGTTTATATGATGATATTTAGTCTGTATTTCTATCAGCACAACTACTACCAAATGCCTTATGTATATCTGGCGGCGTTTTCCATGGCCTTCGCGTTTCATTATCTGTTTACGGCCATAATCAAAATAAAGCATTTACAATATGCCTCGTTTCTGATACTTCTTTTGAGCTTGTACGCGGTAAAGGACAGCACTATGCGCCAATATGACAGACAGTTTCCGGGCACCGACATAGCGGGCGAATATATAAAATCCCATACGAACGAAGCAGACAGATTTTTAGTCTCGGTCTCGGCTCAAAAACTTGCCGTATGCTATTTTGCCGAAAGGTTTTGTTTCCCCCTTCCCGCCGAGGAGGAGGAGGTCAAACAATTCGAGAAAAAATTTAACTCTAAATACATCTTCATCTATAATAATTCCCTGCCTGAGGCCATGTCTCGGAAGTCGTGGGATTATGTATCAAAAAACTATAAAATCGCAGAGGCCGGCGTAATCAATACCGGCGGTGGACAGGACGCTGCGCAGGGCGGCGGCTATGCAATCGCGTACCTGTTATTGGTAAAAGGCGGGCAGTTCTCGCCTGACATATTAAATGGCAAGATGCCGCAACTAAAAAAATACTACGAATTTAGTTACGCGAATTACCCGTTTTATATTATAGACCCCGAAAAATGAATCCTTCCCAAACAAGACTTGCCGACATAGCGATGGTCTTTGCCGTAGTCCTTGCCGGTATAAAGTTGACCTATGGCCTGGAGCGGTTTTTGGACATAGGGTTGTATGACGAGAGCGTATATTTGTATAAGGGCGTTATGCTTGCCTCGTTGGGAATTCCACCTCCTGATTCAGGCCCCCTTTATAAGGCATGGTATTGGCTTTTGTCCCTGTTTGTCAAAGACAATATTAAGCTCTACTATCTGAATTACAGGATTATGTCGATTGCCCCCGCCGTATTATTTTATTGCCTTATGAGGACTTATCGCACGCCGATGGTTGTATCGCTGGTTGTAACGTTTTTTTATCTCATTTCCTTTGGAAATCTGTCTGTATGGCCCAAGCCGTCGCATTTTGCCATCGCGATAGCATTAGCTCTGTTTTTGATAAAAAGATATATTCCGTCCAATTCAAAGTCGGCGTTATTTTTAGCCGGAGGTACCCTCCTCATGTCTTATGCAAGGCCGGAGTTTTTCATGTCGTATGTCCTGTTCATTGGGTTTTATATCGCATATGCCATATTAAAAAGACGCGCGCTGAAGTGGAAGGAGGATTTGACCGCGTTGATTTTATTGGTGGTTATGAGTTTATCACTCTTTGCAATTTTCGGGGTGCCGGTTTCGGGGGAAAATAACCGCTCGTGGAATGCCTTCGGACAACATTTTTCCCTCAACCTGAGCAAGTGGCAACACACAGACAAAAACCCATGGACTGATTGGGAAACGATAGTTAGAGAACCATTCGGCCATGCCCATAGTGTTGCCGGGGCAGTTTTAATAAACCCTTCAGCGTTCATAAAACATGCCGCTTATAATGTCGTCGGGCTTGTTAATACCGTATTCGGGGTGTTCTTAATGCACTTTAATATTATTCTGCCGTCGCGTACAGGCGCGAAATTCGTTATAGAGGGTTATGTGCTTGCCGCGTTGTTAATTGTGGCGGGTTTCTACTTCCGAAAACGGTTAGTCAGCAACTTTAGAGAGAATTACAACAGCTCCAGGATAATCATACTGTTTTCATCGTTTGTCGTTTTGCCATCTCTGATTTCATTGGTAATAATATATCCGCGCTACCATTACGCGCTGATAGTGGGGGTGTTTATTGCCTTTGTGGCGGCGGTCGTTTTGAGTTCGAATGCCCCCCAACAAATTCAGAAAAACGCCGCTATTTCATACGCCCTGTTGTTTGTTCTGCTGACTCCGTACAGCACCCCGAATCCGTTCTTTAACTATTCATCAAACAATGGGCAATTACAGACCGTGGAGACTATTAGATTCATCAGGGCGCTCAATATATCAAAACCCGTGAACATGCTGGAGGCCGAAGGTGGAGTTGCATATTATCTTAACAGCAATTACGTCTGGATTGCCGACTGGAGCAAAAACACGGGGTTTTACCAGTTTCTAAAGTCAAATGGAATCAACATGATAGTGCTTTCTGAGGCACTCTACAGCGATACCCGTTTTAGCGGCGACAAGCAGTGGCAGGATTTTCTCTCAAATCCGCAAACCTTCGGCTTTGTTAAGGTAGATGTCCGCGGCACGACGAGGCAGCTGCTTGTGCATGAGGCCCTGATAAGCCGGTAAATGAAACCCATGAAACAAACATACGGCGCTGCCGCCAGATTTATTGTAATAACGATT
The DNA here is from genome assembly GCA_015233485.1 of Nitrospirota bacterium. Lineage (GTDB taxonomy): Bacteria > Nitrospirota > Thermodesulfovibrionia > Thermodesulfovibrionales > Magnetobacteriaceae > Magnetominusculus. The sequence goes on along the minus strand of JADFXO010000100.1, from coordinate 1,577 downwards.
GCGGCATTTTTATCGCTGCCCATTCTCTTTGCCCCCTTGTCCGGCAGACTTGACGATTCGTGGAAATTTGCCCTCCATAAAGCAAGGTTAAGCGGCCTTGTCTTTGGCACGGACATCGTGTTTACATACGGCCCGTTGGGTTATCTTACATGCCCTCTATACATAGACAGGGGGTTGTGGCTGCATACGCTTTTATATACGCTTATCACCCATGCTTTGTTTTGGGGTGCGCTGTATTATTATCTAAGGAGATACAGGGCAAGGCTCTTAATTACGATTTATACCGCTGTTGGAGTGTTTGTGTATTTACAGGCCATAATTGATTCGTATTATTATTTTTATCTATTTATATTCTCATATGGATACATAATAAAGAAAGAAAAAAATATACCGCTCCTTGCGGCAATTGCCATAATATCGGCGCTGTGTTTTTACATAAAGTTTTCTTTCGGGATAGCCGTGTGCCTGATGTTTATGATTTTTATTGTGCTGCTTACGTTGGAAAAGCGGTATAGGGAGGCCGCTCTGGGTGTTATCATGTTTACTACGTTTACAGTTGTCGCAGGACTAATCATGATTGGCGGGGCAGGGGCGCTTGGCGCGTTTTTCTATAATTCATGGGTGGTTGCAGACGGGTATATTGACGCAATGGCGGTTGACGGCCCCCAATGGAAACTTTTTGCCGCCCTGTTTGCGTGGCTTGTCTATGGGGCGTTTTTTTTACGGGGCATTATAAGAAAAAATCATGGCGATATATATTATTTTGTCCTGTCGATAGGGTTTCTTTTCGTAAATTATAAGCATAGTGTTGGCAATGGTTCTATATTTGAGTGGGATTTCTTTGCAACATGGGGAATGATTTATACCCTTTATTATATTAAGAAGGCTGGTGAACCCGATGAAAAATATTGGATTAAATACGCCGCCCTTGCGGTTTCCGCCTTGCTTGTCGTCGTGCCCTTGTATGAATTTCAATCAAAGGCTGCCCCAGTTAAACACCTGTTGTCATTGAAGATAAACCAGACCGCCGCCGCCCTTGCCGTTATTAACAACCCCTCAATGCCCTATGAGATGAACAGGCAGCGGCTGTCGGCCTGGTATGCCTTGAGTCCTTCGACGTTGGAGCTGCTTGGCGGCCATACGGTCGATATATTTACAGTAGATGCGGCCCTTGCCGGATATTACGGGTTGAATTGGCATCCACGCCCCGTCTTTCAGTCTTATTCGGCGTATACGCCTTACCTTGATCGATTAAATGAGAGGTTTTTGAGCAAACTTGACGCCCCTGAGTATTTGCTTTATGCCCCTGTTGGATTTGACGACAAGAGCGCCGTGCTATTTGAGCCTGCGACGTACAGAAAAATCCTCACCGATTACCGCGCCTCCGCCAAAGACGGCATCTTTTGGATATTAAAAAGAAGAGAGAATATTGAGCCTGTTGCAGAAGTGGCTATTGCCTCAGTCGCGGCGCCGCTTGGCGGCAGGATACCATTCAATATAGACGATAGATATTACACATTTGCGAGGGTTTATGTTAAATATAATGTCATGGGTGACATTATCAGGGTTTTATACAG